>CAYYDA010000169.1:0-4220 GCA_964470495.1 uncultured Steroidobacteraceae bacterium
GCGCACCAGCACCACTTCGGATCCCCGCCCTGCTCGAACAGCGCCGCGAGGTCGGGCAGCCGCTTGGGACTGAGTGGATGGATCACGAGATCGGACGCCATCGGCTCATTCTGGACCGACGAACCTGACAGCTGCCGTCAGGATCGGGCAGAGAAAAACGCCCGGAGTGACTCCGTGATGCCAGCGGTACCTCGCCTCGGCCAAACCTACGTTTTCCGACGTTTCCGCCTTGGTGGTCCGGCCCGACCTTGCCGATGCGACCGCTGGATCGCGAACGCCGCTCCGGGCGCACCCCGATGATACGCCCGCCACGCAAGGGCGAACCGATCAGGACTCGAGCGGCTCGATCTCGTCGATGAGGTCCGCGACCGACGCCACGATGCGGCTCGGCAGATAGCTGAATCGATTTGCCTGGTCCTCGGCCTCGGTGATGCCGGTCAGCACCAGGATCGTCTCGAGGCCGGCCTCGATGCCGGTGACGATATCGGTGTCCATGCGGTCGCCGATCATGACCGTCGATTCGGAATGAGCGCCGATCTGGCGCAGGGCGGATCGGATCATCAGGGGATTCGGCTTGCCGATGTAGTACGGCTGCACGCCGGTCGCCGCCGAGATGAGGGCAGCGACCGAGCCGGTGGCCGGTAGCGGGCCGTTCGGGCTCGGCCCGGTCGGGTCGGGGTTGGTTGCGATGAAGCGCGCGCCGCGGCTGATGAGCTGGATCGCCTTCGCGATGCGCTCGAAGCTGTACGTGCGCGTCTCGCCGAGGACGACATAGTCCGGATCGGTCTCGGCCAGGGTGTAGCCGACTTCGTAGAGGGCAGTCGTCAGTCCGGCCTCGCCGATGGCAAACGCGGTGCCGCCAGGGCGCTGATCGGCGAGGAATTTCGCCGTGGCCAGCGCGGAGGTCCAGATCGTCTCCGGCGTGACCTGCAGGCCCAGGCGAGCCAGCCGCAGGGCCAGGTCACGGGTCGTGTACATCGAGTTGTTGGTGAGGATCAGGTATGGGTGCCCGGTCGCGGCCAGGCGGGCGATGAACCGATCGGCACCGGGCACGAGGTGCTCCTCGCGGACGATGACGCCGTCCATGTCCATCAGCCAGCTGATGCGTTCTCTGTTCACGACGTCGATGCTACGGACCGCATGTCAAGGCTGTCGATGCGAGCCGTTGTGCGGAGCGCACAGATGCGCATCAGCGCCGCTCGAGGAGGAAGAGGGTGCGTGGCGAATCGGCGACAGGGGCCTCGCGCACGGTCCGGAAGGAAGCGGCGAACGCATCACGGAAGCCGTCGATGCTGTAGCCCTCGAAGATGTCGGGCCGCGCGGCCAGGAGGCGCCGGGTCATCGGGTCCTCCTTCGGCACGAACTCGACGATTGCCAGCGGCGCCATGCGGGCGAACAGCCGCGCCACCGATGCCAGCGGCACGTTGTTGCCGATCGCAAGGTGGTGGACCAGCGCCAGCGCCAGCATCACGTCCGGCTCGCCCCGCTCCAGGAAGGACCGTCGCTCCTCCAGGCCCCAGCCGACGGCCGGCGACGGGTTGGCCAGGTCCAGGACGAGCGGGAGGATGGCGGGATTGCCGTCGCCGTGCACGCGCCGCCAATGCGCCTCGACGCTCGCCGCGTCCTGGTCGAACGCGATCACACGGTAGCCGGCATCGGCCGCCATCGCGGAGTACACGCCGACGTTCGCGCCGACGTCCCACGCCGTGCCTGCCCCGCCCGCCTGCGTCAGCATCTCGCGCACGATCTGGCCCTTGCTCGCGGTGGCGGACTCCGAGTACGAGGTTGTGGTCGCGTAGTCGACCCATTGGCTGGACGGCTCGTAGCGCAGCCCTTCAACCGTTCGCCGCAGCGAGTCAAGCAGCGCACGCTGGCCCGTCTCGCTGATGCGCCGCTGTCGACGCTCCGCGCCCTCTGCGGGTGGCGGCTCCTTGGCCGCTCGGCGCTGCGCGCCGGCGTGGAGATGAATGTGCGCCGACAGTCCGAGGTTGAGCCGCGTTCGTCCGGGCAGGAGTCGCGCGGCGAGGTCGAGCGGGATGCCGTCGATGAAGTCGCGGAGCATGAGCCCGCAGCGCGCGTCGCGATAGGCCATGAGCGCCAGCGGGGCGAGGAAGTGCTCGCAGAACTGACGGTAGGCCGGCCACGGCTCGGTGGGTTCGGCGACCTCGAAGCTGAGGCTGTCGATCAGGATCGGACGGCCCGCGTCGAACTGGACGTTGTAGGCGCTGGCGTCCCTGAGCCGCATCCCCGCGTCGAGGGCGCGCGACTGCAGCTCGACCGTGAGGAGCGCCGCCTCCTTGAGCTGCGAGAAGGCCCACTCGTACGGATAAGAGATGAACTCGATGACCCGCGGCCGGATCACGGCTGCGGCACCGGGGAGCGGCGCCAGCTGGAGCCCGACGTCCTCGTGCTCGACGATCATGCGTTCGGCGACGAGCCGCTCGTACAGACCGGAGGACCGGAACGCTTCCCAGTCGGCGGCCGCGGAGGGTTGTACCTGCCGATACAGGACTCCGTCGCGACGGAAGACGAAGCCGGATGGATCCCGGAATGACGCCGGGTCCACCATCGGCTCGTCAGCGATCGGTGGTGGCGTCCTCGCCGCCGTCGGCGGGCTTCGCCGCGGTCCGATCGCCGCGGATGCGGTGCAGGCCGTCGGCGATGACGCGACGGAAGAAGAATGGGACCGCGAGCACGCCTGCCAGGATGACCTGGAGCAGCATGCTGCCGGAGCCCGGATCGATATACGCCAGCAATGGCATGGGTCGTACGCCTCGTCTAGTGTTAGGCGGATGTTAACCACACGGCGGCTCGGAGGCCACCGCCGGCGGATCGACTGGAGCGCATTGCCGATTCATCCGCTCCTGGCCGCCGCCTATCCGGTCGTCTTCCTCTTCGCCACGAACGCGGCGGAGCAGGTCACGCTGGGGCCGATGTGGGGCCCGCTGGCGATGGCGCTCGGTGGCGCGCTCGTGGCCCTTGCCGTCGGCGTCGTGATCACGCGCGATTGGCATCGCGGCGCGTTGATCGCGACCGTGCTCGTCATCGGCTTCTTCGGATACGGCCATGCATGGAACGCGGCCGTCGGCGTCCTCGACAGCCAGTGGCTGCTGATCGGGGCGTGGGCGCTGCTGATCCTCATCGGCCTCTTCCTGGCCTGGCGCTTCGGCAATCGGGCGCGGACGGTGACCCGGGCGCTCAACCTGGTTGCCGCCATCGCGCTGCTGCTCAACGCGTGGAGCCTGGCCGGGACCATGGTCACCGTCGCCTCGGCGGGGACGCCGTCCGACGACATCGCGACGCTCGAGCTCAACCCGCCCGACCCCGACGACCTGCCCGACGTCTACTACGTGATCCTGGATCGCTATGCCGGTTCGACCGCCCTGGCCGAGACGTACGGCTTCGACAACGAGCCTTTTCTGACGGCCCTCGAGGAACGTGGCTTCGACATTGCCCGCAACGCTCACGCCAACTACATCAAGACGCCGCTCTCGCTGGCGAGCTCGCTCAACATGGAGCTCCTCGATCCAGACGCCCTGAAGGCAGAGGCCGAGTCCGGCGAGGATCGCGAGCCGATCCACCGCGTCCTCGGCCAGCACCTCGCGGTGCCGGGAGCACTCAAGGAGCTCGGATACCAGTACATCCACGTGTCCAACTGGTGGACGCCGACGGCAACAAACGTCGACGCCGATCGGACGTTCCACTACGACGGGCAGGACGAGTTCTCGACCGTGCTCGCCCAGACCACCCTGATGCGGGCCTTCACCGAGCCGGAGGCCGCCCCGACCGATCCGTGGGACTGGCGGGTGCTCCGCGGGCACTCGGCCTACGCCCTCGACCGGCTCGACGAGATTCCGGCGCTGCCCGGCCCGAAGTTCGTCTTCGCGCACCTGCTCCTCCCGCACGACCCGTACGTCTTCGATACCGACGGCTCATTCATGGATCGCGAGCAGGTCGCCGCGCAGGGCCAGCCGGAGAGCTATCGCCGGCAGCTCCAATACCTCAACGACCGGATGCTCCAGATGGTCGACAACATCATCGCCTCCTCGGGCGAGGACGCCGTGATCGTGATCGCCGCCGATGAGGGCCCATTCCCCGAGCGCTACCGCGCCAGCGAATGGGGCTTCCAGTGGCGTGACGCCACCGATGCCGAGCTGGAGGAGAAGTTCGGCATCCTGTTCGCGATGCGTGTCCCCGGCGCCGATCTCACCGCAGCCGGC
>CAYYDA010000170.1:0-4187 GCA_964470495.1 uncultured Steroidobacteraceae bacterium
GCCCCGGCCGCCGAGGCCACGGCGGAAGAGACGCCGGTAGAAGAGGCGACGGCCGCGGTCGAGGAGCCCGGGCCCGCGCAGCCGGAGGCTGCCGCAGATGCGGGTCCCGCCGCGGTCGAGGAACAGGAGAGCGCGCCACAGGCGGCGACCGCCGAACCGGCTGCGCCGGAGGCCGAGGCCTCGCAAGCGGAGCCTGAGCAGCAGGACGCCAGGGATGATGGGCCTGAGGCGGCGACCGATTCCGCACCCGCGCCCTCGTCGACCGGCGGCAATGGCGCGGCGCGCATGACACCGGCCGTACGGCGGCTGGTGCGCGAGCACGATATCAACGTTGCGCAACTCCAGGGCAGTGGCGCCGGCGGCCGCGTCACGCGCGACGACGTGCTCGCGTTCATCGACAAGGGGGCGCAGCCGGGGGGAGCGGCCGCCGCACCGGCCGAGCCTGCTGCGGCGGCGCAGGCGGAGGCAGGACCACAGGCGACGGAGGCGTCTCCGGCTCCCACGCAGCCGGCGGCTGCGGCCCCGGCGCCGAGCCCGGCGCCCGTATCCGTCCCGACTCCGTCGGGTGGCGACACGGAGGTGCCGCTGTCGCAGATGCGCAAGGCCATCGCCAGGAAGATGACCCAGGTCAAGCAGACCGTCCCGCACGCGTATACGGTCATCGAGGTCGACATGACCAACGTGGTCAAGTGGCGCGAGGCCAATAACGTGGCCTTCAAGGCGCGGGAGGGTGCCTCGCTCAGCTACGTGGCCGTGGTCGTCAAGGCGGTCACCGAGACGCTGCGCACGCACCCCAACCTGAACAGCCAGTTCGCGGATGACAAGATCATCCTCAAGCAGGCGATGAACATCGGGATCGCGGTGGCGGTCGACAACGGGCTGATCGTTCCGGTCATCGCCAACGCCGATCAGCTATCGATCAGCGGCGTTAACGCTCGCGTCCGAGACATCTCGAGCCGAGCAAAGGGCGGCAAGCTCAAGCTCGACGAGCTCCAGGGCGGAACGTTCACGGTGAACAACACCGGCTGGTTCGGATCTGTCAGCTCCATGCCGATCATCAACGCCCCCGAGGTGGCCATCCTGTCCATGGAGGCAATCGTCAAGCGGCCGCGGGTGGTCGAGGTGGCGGGCGAGGACGTCATCGCCATCCGGCACATGATGAACATGACCTGCTCGTTCGATCACCGCGTGCTCGACGGCGCGCAGGTTGGGTTCTTTCTGGCCGATGTGCGGAAGGCCCTCGAGGACTGGGACGCCAACACGCCGCTCGGCTGACGCGAGACCTATGAGTCCTCGCCGCGCAGGCGCCTGACCGCCGGGAGCCAACCGACCGCACCGATGGTCTGAAGCGCGAGCCAGATCAGGAGCAACAGGCCAGGCCCGGCGATCGCGGCCGCCGGCACCGCGAAGCTTCCGCCGCGCAATGCCATGTCGATGCCCGCGAGCTCGATCTCACCGGGCGCCGCGGGAATCTGGAATGGGACCTGGGCCGACGGAACCCCGACGCGGATCCCGAGCGAGGGGCGGAATGGCGCATCGGGTGGCCCTCCACCCCCGCCACCACCCGCAGCCGGCGTGGGCGTCGGGGACGAGGTCGCGCTTTCGGAAGGAGCACCAGTCTCGGTCGGTGCGGACTCCCCGCCGCTGGGCTCGGGGGTGACGCTCCCCGGCCGCGGGCTGGGGTCCGTGCCCGATGACGGCCGCGGGGTCGCCTGCGGTGGTGGGCGAGACGTCGGCGCAGGGGTGGCCGCCGGTGTGGGCGCCGGGGTTGGCACCGCCGTTGGCGCGGGTGTCGGCGCCGGGGTGCTCGGAGCCCCGCTGACCACGACCGCGGCAGAGTCACCGGCGGTTGGGGTCCCGTTGCAGATGTCGCTGTTGTAGCTGGTGGCCCCCCAGCCCTCGGAGCCGACCTGCGTCGGCGTCGCGGTGACGTTGAACCGTACGCGCTCACCCATGTCGAGCCGATCGGCGCCGGTCAACGCACGGACGGTGACGCGGTTCCCGCTCTGCGCGACGCTCCACGTCCCGCCCGACGACGTGTCGACGAAGGATGTGCTCGCGATCGCGAAGCTCGCCGGGACATCCACGACCACGCATCCGATGCCGCCCGGCTGGCTTGCGTTCGTCGCGGCCACCGTGAACGTCGTCGATATCCCGACCGTCGCGGTGCCGGGCGAGATCGTCAGGTTCCAGGTCGCCGCCGCGGCGGCCATCGGCCATGCGGCCATGAACGCCAGGGCAATGACGGCGGCCTGGCTCGACCTCTGGACGATCCTCATCAGGCCACCCACAGCTCGGGGCGCCACAGGGTGCCCGCCTCCTCACCCGGGAGGGGTGCATCAGGTGCCGTCTCGATCCCAGTGATAAATGCCGACACCAGCTCCTCCTGGAGCTGCGTGCCCGCCGCGTCACCCAGCCGTTTCAGCGCTTCCGTCACGGAGAGCGCCTTGCGGTACGGCCGGGTGGTGGTCATCGCACTGAATGCGTCCGCGACGGCGAGGAGCCGCCCGATGAAGGGGATCTCGTCGCCGTCCAGTCCGGCCAGGTAGCCGTTGCCGTCCCATCGCTCATGGTGGTAGCGGATGCCGGCGCGGACGAGGTCGAGATCCGGCACGTCGCGCACGATGGCGTCACCGACCGAGACGTGCTGCTGGAAGATTGCGAACTCCTGCGCCGTCAGCTTCGAGGGCTTCCTGAGCAGGACATCGGGGATTCCGATCTTGCCGATGTCGTGGAGGAGCCCCGCGAGATGGATCGTGCGCTGCAGGTCCTCGTCCAGCCCGATGCGGCGCGCCAGGAACACGGCATATCGCGCGACATCCTCCGAGTGACGCTTCGTGTATCGGTCTTTGGTGTCGACGGCGATGACGAGGCCCTGGAGGATGTCGAAGCTACCCGCGAGCACGGCTTCATCCTCGCCCATGCGAGCCACTCGGACATGGTCGCCGCCGCTGGCCTTCGCCTCGCTGAGCGCAACGGCTGCCGCCGACAGGAGCTCGGTCACGGACGCCGCGTGCTCGGGATAGGTGCCGATACCGACACTGACGCTGATCGGCAGGTGCTCGGAATCGCCGAACTGCACGCTGACGGCCTCGAGGCCCGTCCGCAAATGATCGACAGCCGCCACCATGGCGTCGACGTCTGCCCCGGGACGGACGATGAGGAATTCGTCCGGACCGTAACGGGCAACGTGGCCGGAGTCACCCGTCTCCAGCGTGACGAGTTCCGCCACGCGGAGCAGAAGCTGGTCGGCGGCGTCATGGCCGTGCGTGGCGTTGAAGAGCCGGAAGTTGTCGACGTCGACCAGGGCCACGGCGATCTTGCCGGCCGCGCCTCGGGCGACCTCGAGCTGGTCCGCGAGAATCCCGACGACGGTTCCGTGGTTGAGCAGGCCCGTGAGTGCGTCCCGGCGCGTGGCGTCGAGGATCTGTCCATGCTGACGCGTCAGCCGGACTTGCGAGGCGCGGAACACGAGGAAGAGGACGCCCGCCAGCAGGGCGCCGGCCACGAGCATGACAATCATCAGGTCGTTCCGCATCGCGTCGAGGCCCGCCACGAGGTCGCTCGCGTCGCGCCACAGGCCAACCACCGCGAGGGGCCGGCCGTCGTTGCCCATGATCGGCAGATACTCCTGGACGAGGCTCGCCGTCTCCGGCAGGCCGCCCACGGCCTCGATGTCGCCGTCGCCGTCGACCAGGCTGGCCGTCGGATCTCGTTCCAGGGCGGCGGCCATGCCGCTCGACAGCCTTGCAGTGCGACCGACCGCATCCGGCGAATTGCTGATGAGCACCCGGCCGTCCAGCCCGCGGATCTCGATGCGCAGAATGGCATCCTCGAGCGCGAGGGCCTTGAGCATGTCCGAGAGCTCGCGGACACGTGCCGCAGTGGGGCCATCCTGATCGAGGTCCGTCGTCGTGAGGTTGCCGTTCACGAAGAGCTCGACGAGCGAGGCGTCGCGCGAGACGACGCTCGTGAGCGTGGTGGTCGACACGTGGGTCGACGCGACGGTCACGAGCGCGCTGGCCGTGACCCCCACCAGCACGAGGATGACGCCGAGGACGAGGGCGAGCAGCGCGGGTCGACGCGTCTTCCCACGAACCGCCGAAGCAGAACCCATGTCATGCGACCGTAATGACGTGCGGGTGCCCGGTCGATAGGACCAACGACGGAAATATGTCCACTTCGGC
>CAYYDA010000171.1:0-4178 GCA_964470495.1 uncultured Steroidobacteraceae bacterium
CCGAATCCCACCACCCCGCGTGGGGGGACGGCCGGCGGAAATCCGCCTCTGCCGAACACCGCGATGCTGTCCGAGCTCAATGGATCAGTCCCGGCCGCGCTCCTCGCGCTGCTGATGCTGGCCGGGCTCGGTGCAGGTGCCTGGGTTACCGCGGCGGAGGTCCGCCGGCGCCGGTAACCACTTCAGGTGGGCCTGTCGCCAGGACGGACCCACCTAGATCCAGCCCCCTGGCGGTTGACGGGGTAGAGGTTCGCCTCTACCCCGTCTTCTGTGTCCACCGACCTTCTCCCCGGCGTCAGGTCGCGGCGAGCCGGATCGGCTGTTGAGGTCGCGCAGCTAGTCGGGTGACAGGAAACGCCGCAGCGACTCGATGGCACGGAATGTGAGCCCTCGAATTGTCCCCGCCCTGCGTCCCATGACCTGGGCCGCCTCCTCGGTCGACAGGCCAGCCGAGTAGCGCAGCGCGATCGCCTCCTGCTGGTCAGGCGTCAGCCGACGAATCGCCGCGTGGAGCTCGCGGATCGATTCCCCTCGCAGCGAGAGAGCCTCGAGCTCGACCTCATCGGCCGGCTCCGCGACAGCCCCGAGCGGTTCGATCGGCCTGTGCCGGCGCTGGTGGTCGATGACGGCGTTCCGCGCGATCCGAAAGGCGTAGGCGGCAAACGGCCTGCCGCTGTGACGGTAGCGCGGCAGGGAGCCGACGATGCGCTCGAAGACAAGTTGGGTGACGTCCTCGGCATCCTCGCGCCGGCGCAGGCGGAGGGCCACATATCGGTAGATCCGGCCGGCCAGGGCGTCGTACAGCCGGCCCACGGCCTCGACGTCCCCATCGCTGGCGGCGCGCGCGAGCTGGTCGATGCTGGCATCGTCGGCGACCGGGAGACGAGCGACGGCTACGTGCTCAACATCGACAAGGGTCGTTGCGAGGATTGCGCTCAGGGGTCGTTCACGCATCGGACAGCGACTCGCGAAGGGGTGCTACTCCCCACCCTACCACCGGGTGGGCGAAAACCATCCCCGCGGGTGTCAGATGATCGCGAGCTCGCGACCGACCCGATCGAACGCGTCGAGACAGTTGTCGAGCTCGGTGACAGAGTGCTCGGCCGTCACGATCGTGCGCACCCGGCTCTTCTCCTCGGCAACGGTCGGGAAGCCGATGCCCATCGCGAAGACGCCCTCCTCGAACAACCGGTCGCTGAACCGATGCGCCAGTGCACCCGCACCCACGATGACCGGCGTGATCGGCGTCTCCGATCGGCCGGTGTCGAAGCCCAGGCGCTCGAGCCCGGCCTTGAAGTGGCGCGCGTTCTCCCACAGGCGTTCGATCAGCTCCGGCTCCGTCTCGAGCACCTCGATGGCCGCAAGGCACGCTGCCGCCACGGCCGGCGGATGCGACGTGCTGAACAGGAAGGGGCGCGAGCGATGCTCGAGGACGGTCCGCAGGCTCCGCGGCCCGGCGACGTAGCCGCCAAGCACGCCGATCGCCTTTGAGAGCGTTCCCACCTGGACATGGACGCGGCCGTGAAGGTCGAAGTGGTCGACGCTTCCCCGCCCATTGCGACCGAGCACGCCCGACGCGTGCGCGTCGTCGACCATGACGACTGCATCCGCCTCCTCAGCAGCCTCGACGATGTCAGGCAGGCGCGCGATGTCGCCGTCCATGCTGAACACGCCATCGGTGATGACCAGGATCGTCTTCGTCGCATCGGTCTCGCGAATCTCGCGAAGGGTGGCGCGGAGCGCATCAGTGTCGCCATGGGGAAAGATCTTGCGCTCCGCCTTCGTCAGGCGGATGCCGTCGATGATGCTGGCGTGGTTGAGGGCATCGCTGACGATTACCGCGCCCTCGGGGGCGAGGATCGGGATGACGCCGGTGTTGGCCGTGAAGCCCGACTGGAAGGTGAGCACCGCCTCGGTGTGCTTGAAGGTCGCCAGGCGAGCCTCGAGCTCCTCGTGCAGCGACATGGTGCCGGCGATGGTGCGCACGGCGCCCGAACCCGCTCCGAATCGCTCGACCGCGTCCAGCGCGGCTGCCCGCAGCTTTGGGTGCGTAGTGAGCCCGAGGTAGTTGTTCGAGCTCAGGGTGATGACCTCGCGTCCGTCGATGACGCATCGGCTCTTCTGCTCGCTCTCGACCACCCGCAGGCGCCGATACAGGCCCTTCGCCTTGAGATCCTCGATCTCGGCGTCGAGGAAGGCGAGCGGATTCCGTGCTCGTGCCGGCGCATTCATCGGTCTCTCCTCCTACGGGACCAGGACCACTTTGCCGGCGTGGCGCGACGCGATCAGGTCGAAGCCCTGCTGCCAGTCGGCGAGGTTGAGCCGATGGGTGATGATCGGCGAGACGTCGAGGGCCCCTGAGCGCAGGAGGGACTGGGTCCGCTCCCAGGTGTCGTAGATTCGGCGGCCGTAGATGCCGTGCACCCGCAGGCCCTTCATGATCACCAGCTCGGACAGGTCGACCTGCGGCGCCTCGGGAAAGATGCCGAGCAGGCTGATCGAACCGCCGCGCGTGACGAGTCGCAGCGCCTGTTCCAGCGCGGGTGCTGCGCCGCTCATCTCCAGGACGACCTCGACGCCATCGCCACCCGTTGCCTGACCGATACGCTCCTCGGTAGCCGGGTCGGCCGCGTCGAGGGCAAGGTCCGCGCCCATCGTGCGGGCCAGGTCGAGGCGGTAGGCCTCCGTGTCTGTGGCGATCACCAGCGACGCACCGGCGGCCTTGGCGATGCCGACGGCGCACAGGCCGATCGGCCCGCAGCCGGTGACGAGGACGCTCCGGCCCTCGATCGGCGAAGCGAATGCGGCGTGGACGGCGTTGCCCATCGGCTCCTGGAGGGCGACGACTGCGGGGTCAAGGCCGTTCGACTCGATGGCGTTGGCCTCGGGGATGACGAACTGCTCGGCGAAGCCGCCGTCGACGTGGACGCCGATCACCCGCAGGTTGCGGCACAGGTGCATGTCGCCGCGCCGGCACTGGGCGCAGGTCCAGTCGAACAGGTGCGACTCGACGCCGACGAGATCGCCCTCGCGCACGCGGGTGACGCCCGAGCCCGTGCCGATCACGGTGCCCGCCAGCTCATGCCCCATCACACGAGGGGGCTCGAGGTTCTCCGCGGCCCAGTCGTCCCAGGAGAAGAGGTGGTAATCCGTACCGCAGATGCTGGCCGCATCCATGCGCAGCAGCACTTCGCCAGGTCCCGCGGTGGGGACAGGGCGCTCGACGAGCTCGGCTCCCGGCCCGGCGCGCACCTTCGCGAGGGCCCGCATCGTCGCCGCGCCGATGGTGGCGGTCATCGGCGCAAGTATACGGAGGGGCCCTGCTGCCATCGGATCGCGCCGCAATCTGCAGCAGCGCGACCATCGCCAACTCCCGTGAGCTCGCGGAGCGAATTCTCGAGGCTCCAGCGGAGGCGGTGCACCACTACGGCGCGCCGACCCTTGGCAAGTCTCCGGGGCGTAATCGCCGGGCGCGGATCGAAGGTCAGCGCGGGCGCAGCGCGACGAGCCATCCGGCCCATTCGCGCGCACTGCTGAAGCTCCACGTGCGGGTGCCCGAAGGGCCGGCTGCGGCGATCGCCTGATCGGCGAGCTCCTGCCGCTTGCCGGCGATGTCCCAGGCCTGGGTCATTCCTGGTGGCGAAGTGATGAGCAGGGTCGCGACGCCCGAGTTGGCCGCCATGCAGCCGATAAGCCGCGCGTTTGCAACACTCGTGGTGACGGCAGGCAGCGTCCCAGTGGTCGATGAGGCGCCCGTGGCGCTGCTGGCTGCGCCATCGAGGGGCTGGGACGTGTTGACGCCCGAGTATCGCGCGATGCCCGCCGAGTTGGCAACCGAGGCTGTGAGCGTCCATTGGTAGCTCGTTGGCTCGCTCGCCCCGGCGACCTTGTAGTAGCCGAAGACGCGAGGGTTGGTGATCGACGCCACCGAAGCGATGGGCAGCCATCCTGTGGGAACGCCGGTCGCCGACACTGAACTGCCGTTCAGGGCGAGACAGCTGACGAGGACGTCGCCGGCCACGACGCCCGTTGGCGCGTTGACGAGCACGGTCGCCGTCGCGGTGGCATTCACGACGGTCGCAGTCGACTGGCGCGTGATCGTGCCGGTCGGCGGGGGCGGCGCGCTCGAGGTGGTGAACGTCCAGGAGTGGTTGGCGGCCAGCGGGTTGCCGGCCACG
>CAYYDA010000172.1:0-4124 GCA_964470495.1 uncultured Steroidobacteraceae bacterium
GGCCTCCTCCAGCAGGTCGGGTCGCCCCAGGACCTGTACGACCACCCGGTCAACATCTTCGTCGCCGGCTTCATCGGCTCGCCGTCCATGAACTTCGCCACCGCGAAGGCGGAGGGCAAGGACCTCATGCTCGGCAGCGCCAAGCTGGAGCTCACCGGCGAGCCTGCGCGAGCGGCCGAGACGCGGCCGGACGGTGCCGACGTGCTGATCGGCTTCCGGCCGGAGCACATCGAGCTCGCCAACGGCCAGGAGAGCAGCGCGGTCAGGTTCCCCGCCAAGGTGGACGTGGTGGAGTACCTCGGCAACGAGGAGCTCATTCATGCGCAGGCGGAGGGCAACGAGATCGTGGCGCTCCTGCCGTCGGACCGCAAGGTCGCCGTCGGCGACCAGGTCCAGCTCGCGGTACCGATGGATAAGCTGCACATCTTCGATCCCGAATCGGAGAAGACGCTCGCTGGCTGACCCGCGCAAATCGAACCGGACCGCAACGCGGCCCGTACGAATACGCATAGGAAGGGATCTCTTGTCCCGAGGGTGAACGGGCGGCACGTTGACCGCCCGTCCCTGATAGCAGACCCAGGTGCGCGGCACGCGCCGCGCATCATTGGAACAGGTGGAGGAATCGGATGTCCAAATTTCGTTTGGTAGCACCGTTCATGATCGCCATGCTGGTGCTGACCGCATGCCCGGCCGGTGACACCGGCACGGACGGGAGTGAGGCTCCCGGAGGTAGTGCCGCCGCGGGCGGCACGATCGAGGTGACGTCGCTGTGGGGCGGCGCCGAGGCAGAGGCCTTCCAGGCCGTGCTTGACGCGTTCACCGAGGAGTCCGGCGTCAACGTCACATACACCTCGGTGCGCCAGGACTACAACACGGTCCTCAACAATCGCGTCGCACAGGGCGATCCGCCCGACGTGGCGATCATCCCGGGCGTCGGGTTCCTGCGCAGCTTCGCAGCCGACGACCTGATCGTCCCGCTGGCGGATCTGGCTATGGATGACGCCTTCCTGCAGTCCGCATATTCCGAGAGCCTGGCCGAGACCGGCCTGGCCACCGGCGCAGTGGACGGCACGGCGTACGCGCTGATGGTCAAGCTGAACTCGAAGAGCACGGTCTGGTATCGCCCGGACCTGTTCGCCGAGGGCGGCTACGAGCCGCCGGCGACCTACGACGAGCTCGTCGCCCTGGCCGAACAGATCACCGCGGATGGTGGCACGGCCCTGGCGCTCGGCGCCGGCGACAGCTGGACGCTAACCGACTGGTTCGAGAGCATCTACATCCGCCAGGCGGGCGTCGATGCCTATGACACGCTGTTCAGCCCCGATGGCAATTGGACCGATCCGTCGGTCGCAGAGGCCATCAACACCATGCTCGAGCTGCTGACCGACGAGAACATCGCCGGTGGCAAGCAGGGCGCGCTCGCGACGACCTTCACCGATGGCATCGGCCTGGTGTTCAGCCCTGATGCCGAAGCGACCATGTACTACGAGGGTGGGTTCGTGGGCGGCATCGCGGTCGGCGACGTCAACCCCGACCTCGTGTGGAACGAGACGATCGGATTCTTCCCGTTCCCGTCGGTCGGCGATGCCGGCGAGGGAGCCATCACCATCGGTGGCGACGTGATGGGCGCCTTCACCAACGAACCCGGCGTTGCGGAGTTCATGCAGTTCCTCGCGAGCCCTGAGGGCGCGGCCGCCTGGGTCGCCGGTGGAACGATCATCACGCCGTTCGCGGGCGTCGAGGCGGCTGACTACCCAGACGAGCGTTCGCAGGCGGAGGCCGAGCACGTCTACGGCGCCAGCGCGGCGCGCTACGACGGCGCGGATCTCCTTGCTGCAGGGACCGACCTCGGTGCCTCGCTCCAGGCGATCTTCGACGACCCGAGCATCCTGGACTCGCAGCTGGAAACGTTCCAGGCCGAGGCGGATGCCGCCTGGGCGGAGGCCGGAAGCTAAGCGCAACCTTTGCGGAGCGGCTCCTCCCCGGGGGAGCCGCTCCGGTCAACTCTTGCAGTGGGAGTAGGAGTCGATGACCGCAGCGACGGCAGACGCGGAGCGCGTTGAGCGCCGCGGGCCAGGCATGTTCGGCGGCTGGAGCATCGCCGCGAGCCTCTTCGTGGTGCCGGCGATCTTCCTCCTGATCGTGTTCATGCTCTACCCGGTGGTCAGCACGATCATCCTGAGCTTCGAGCCGGGGCTCGACAACTACGTGCGGCTGCTGACCGCGGACCCCAAGTTCCTTGACCTCGGCACGTTTCCGCCGAAGGGCGCGCTCTTCAACAACCTGCTGTGGGTCATCTTCTACGTCAGCGGGACCATCCTGATTGGGCTTCTCGTGGCAGTGATGGCCACCAGGGTTCGATACGAGGCCCACATCAAGGCCATCGTCTTCATCCCGCAGGCCATCGCCGCGGTGGCGCTCGGCGTCATCTGGCGATTCGTCTATGCCCCCGAGGCGAACACGGGCCTGCTCAACGCGGGGCTTGGCGTGGCGAACGTCGGTCCCGTCTCGTGGCTCGGCAGCCAGGCCTGGGTCAACACGGCGCTGATCATCGCCGGCATCTGGGGATCGGTTGGCTTCGTCACCGTCATCCTGTCGGCCGCACTCAAGGGAATCAGTACCGAGATCCTCGAGGCTGCCCGCGTGGATGGCGCAACAGAGGGCCAGGTCTTCCGGCGCATCATCGTCCCGATGCTGTCACTGCCGATCTCGGTCGTGGCGGTCACGCTCGTGATCAACGTCATCAAGCTGTTCGACCTGATCTACACCATGACACAGGGCGGGCCGGCGAACTCCAGCCGGGTGATCGCCTTCAGCATGTACCAGGAAGCCCTTCCCGCCCGGAACTTCGACTACGGAGCGGCCATCGCCGTGATCATGCTCATCATTCTCATCCCCGTGATGATCTTCAACGTGCGGCGCTTCACGGCCGAGAAGGTGACGGCATGACCGCGCCGCTGGCCGACACCACGGTCCGCGCCCCGGCGCGAACACCCGCCGAAAAGCTCAGCCGGCTTCTCGGCCGCGCGCCGGTTCACGTCGCGCTCGGTGTGGTGGGCCTCGTCTGGCTCCTCCCGACGATCGGCCTGCTGGTCACCTCGTTCCGGCCCAGGGCTGATATCCAGAACAGCGGCTGGTGGACGATCTTCGGCGGTAATATCGACCTGACGCTCGAGAACTACGAGTTGGTCCTCGGCGCCGATCTCGCCGCGCAGACCATGCTCCAGGCATTCCTGAACACGATCCAGATCACGATTCCGTCCACCATCATTCCGCTGCTCCTGGCCTCGATGGCCGCGTTCGCCTTCGCATGGATCAAGTTCCCGTTCCGCGATACGCTGTTCCTGGCGGTGATTGCACTGTTGCTCGTGCCGATCCAGATGGTCCTGCTGCCCCTCGGCGAGATCTACAGGGACCTGGGGCTGATCGGCAGCTTCCTGCCGATCTGGATCACGCACACCACGTTTGCGCTGCCGTTCGGGATCTTCCTGTTGCGGAACTTCTTCATCACGCTGCCGAAGGACCTGATCGAGGCGGCGCGCATCGACGGTGCCACGAACGTGGGCATCTTCCGGCAGATCGTCCTGCCGCTGTCGGTGCCGGCACTCGCCAGCTACGCGATCTTCCAGTTCCTGTGGGTCTGGAACGACCTGCTCATCGCGCTGGTGTTCGCGCCCCGTCCCGCCGGGCAGCCGATGACGACCCAGATCGGCTCACTCCTCGGCACCTACGGAGCGGAGTGGCACATCCTGGCAGCCGCGTCGTTCCTGGTCATGGTCGTGCCGCTGGCAGTCTTCTTCAGCCTCCAGCGCTTCTTCGTACAGGGTCTGCTGGCGGGCTCCGTCAAGTAGCACCCGGTCTCGACACGTGGTGGAGCGGCGGCGCAGAGAGCGCCGCCGCTCTCTGCATCTCCTTCCGGATCAGACGCTCGTTCGCCCGTTGAGGCGGATGTCGCGCGACGAGGCGCCGACCATGACGTCGATCGAGCCGGCCGCGGGAGTCCAGCCGCCGCGCGCCACGTCCCACCACTCGAGGCTCCGGCGCGGAATGGCCACGCTCACGCGACGGCGCTCGGTGGGCGCGAGCGTCACGCGCGCCCAGCCGGCGAGCTTGCGAGGTGGGGT
>CAYYDA010000173.1:0-4118 GCA_964470495.1 uncultured Steroidobacteraceae bacterium
GACACGTTCGGCGCAGCGCTGGCCGTCCACCTCGCGCGGGGGGCACCGGCGGCCGCGGCGGCCGACCGAGCCACCGATGCCGTCATCGCCATGCTCGAAGGACGGCGCGTCCCGAGCGACCACTGACCGGGAGCGTGCGACCCGGCATAATGGCCTCATGGTCAGCATCAGCGCGAGACTCATCGGCTTTCCCCGCATCGGCCCGGCCCGCGAGCTGAAATGGGCCTTGGAGCGCGCCTGGAGCGGCCGCCTGCCACTCCCTGAGTTCCACGCTCGCGTGACCGAGCTGCGCCAGGGTCATCTCGACGAGCAGCGGGCGCTCATCGGCTCCGCCGTGGACGATTACTTCCTGTACGACCAGGTGCTCGAGACCGCGATGCAGCTCGGCCTCGTGCCGAGCGAGCAGCGCGCCGCGCTGGCCGATAATCCGTTCGGCGTCCTGACCGTCCTGGCGCGCGGGTCCACCGATCGCGAGGCCTGGGAGATGACGAAGTGGTTCGACGCGAACTATCACTACGTCGTGCCCGAGATCGACGCGCTGCCGGAGCGCCTCGTGCCGCTTCCATGGCGCACGCCGCTCGGCGGCGGGGACACGGCCTGGGCGATCCTGGGTCCGTATAGTTTCCTCAAGCTCAGCAAGCTCGGCGACGGCACCGACCCGATGGCGCTGGCGGCGGCGACTGGTCGCGCCCTGTGGACATTCGCCCGCGAGCAGCGCGAGCGAGATCCTGTGTTCCGCCTCCAGGTCGACGAGCCGTCCCTTGGCATGGCGATGAGCGAAGACGACCGCCGGCTGCTGGACGCCGCCTACGCCGAGGCGCAGGACCTGGGCCTTGCGGAGCCGGCGCTGGTCACCGTGCAGTTCGGGCAGCCGTCGAGCGAGACGGTGTCGACCCTGGGACGCCGGGGCCTGGCGGTGCAGGTTCCGATCGATGCGGTCGACGAGCTCACCGCCGACGGGGCCTGGGATGCCCAGCCGGAGCACGTGCTCTCCGTCATGGACGGCCGCAGCGTGTGGCGCGACGACTTCGGCGCCGTCCGCCCGCGCCTCGAGGCGATCGCCGACGACGGCAAGCCGCTCCGCCTGGTGCCGTCCGCCAGCTTCCTGTTCCTGCCGCACACGACCGAGGGCGAGGACCTGCCGCCCGGGTTCGCCTTCGCCCGTGAGAAGGCAGCCGCGCTGGCGAGCTGGGCCGCCGCCTTCGCCGGCAACGCTGCCGTCGACGCGCCCCGTCCGCCCGCGGCCGATTGGCCCGAGATCGGCGAGATTCGCCAGCGCGTCGGTCGCGGGGAGCGCCGCGCCGCGCAGGCTGATCTCGACCTGCCCCTCTTCCCGACCACCAGCACCGGATCACTGCCCCAGACGACCGAGGTGCGCCAGCTGCGCGTCCGTCTCACGCGCGGCGAGATCGACCGGCCCGCCTACGAGCACGAAGTCGACCGCATGATCACCGAGGCGGTGGCATGGCAGGAGGCGGCGGGGATCGACGTACTGGTGCACGGCGAGTTCGAGCGGACCGACATGGTCGAGTACTTCGCCGAGAAGCTCGACGGCTTTCACACCACGCGCAACGGCTGGGTACTGAGCTACGGCAGCCGATGCACCCGACCGCCCATTCTCGCTGCGCCGCCGGTGGCGCATGAGCCGATGACGGTCCGCGAATGGCGGGTCGCGCAGGCCGCGACCGAACGGCCGGTCAAGGGCATGCTCACCGGCCCCGTCACGATCGTGAACTGGAGCTTCCGGCCGCCCGGCGTGCCCGACGACCGCCTCTTCTGGGCGGTGGCGCAGCCGATCGCCGCCGAGGTGCGCGCGCTGGTCGAGGCCGGCTGCCGCATCGTCCAGGTCGACGAGCCGGCGGTCCGCGAGCGATGGCCGCTGCCGACCGTCGACGCGGAGGAGAGGCGCCGGATCTATGCGCGCGGTGTGCGCGCCGCCCTCAACCACGTGTTCAACCAGGTGCCCGCTGTCCAGATGCACACCCACATGTGCTACGGCGACTTCGGTGACATCGTCCCGCTCTGGGGAGACGCCGGCGTCGACGTGGCATCGATCGAGTTCAGCCGTTCGAAGGACGAGAGCTACATCCACCAGTTCTACGAGCTGTTCGACGACGGCCACCTCCAGATCGGCCCCGGCGTGTTCGACGTGCACTCGCCGCATTCGCCCGGGACCGAGACGATGGCGGCCCGCCTCGCGCATTTCCGCGGCTTCATGGACGCCACCGACCTGTGGGTCAACCCCGACTGCGGCCTCAAGACGCGGTCGTGGCCGGAGGTCGAGCGCCAGCTCACCGAGATGGTCGAGGCCGCCCGCCGGCTGCGATCGTCGGTGGCAGGTATCGGAGCGGGGTAGCATGCTCGCGGCTCCGGCCGGTTGGATCGAGATGGTGGAGGTCAATCCGCCTCGCCTTCCGGACATGACCCACAAGGCCCTGGACGGCCGGTGGGATCACGTGCTCATCACCGACAACCCCTTCAAACAGGTCCGGGTCTCGCCCTATGCATACGCCGCGCGGATCACCCACGACAACGACCACGTGCGGCCGACCGTCGTGTGCTCCACGCGTGACCGCAACATCCTAGCCATCGAGTCGGAGGTCCGCGGTGCGATCGGCAATGGCGTGACCTCGTTCCTTGTTGTCCAGGGTGACATGCTTCCAGAGGTCGAGCACTGGAGCAACAGCTACGAGATCGTCGAGTACCTGCGTGCGCTCCAGGAGTCAATGCCGTCGGTCGCGTTCGAGGTCGGGATGAGTACTCGGTCGCGGCGCTGGATGTTTCGCCGCCGTGTCGACGTCGGCGGACAGTTCTTCACTACCGGTCCGGTACTCGACCCGGCGTCCGTGCCGGGCGTTGCACAGCGGCTGGAGCTGCGGCCCGACGATCCGCCCGTCTACCTGGAAGTCTCGCCGCCGTTCTCACGGCGCTGGGTCGACCGCATGGAGTCGGTCGGAGCGGTGCCGATAAGCGCCGAGCTCCGCGAGCGGCTGACGGCCACGCCCCCGGATGAGGCCCGCGCCGCCGGCTGGCGGCTGGCGCGCGAGGCTGCCGACTGCGCCCGAGAGTCAGGGTTCGCGGGCGTCGTGCTCATGGGGCTACGGTTCGATACGGTGATCGGCGAGGCGCATGAGGCGTGGCACGCCAGCCGTTCCAGCTGAAGGGCGTCCGCCGAACCTGCGCGCCTGACGGTCGCTGCGCGCGATGACAGCCGTATACTGTGCCCAACGGCGTTGCCTACATGCAACGGACCCAAAGATGCGAGCAGCGGGTGTGCCCGCGGGAACGGGGGAGTCCAGTGCCCAGCGACCACCGCACCGGCTCAGGCGCGGACGATCGTTTGACCACCACCGGCACCACGGCAAACCGGTCGCGGCGCATTGGCGTCATCGTGATCTTCCTCGCGTCGGTGCTCGCGACCGCAGGCAACGGCGTGCGTCCACCCGCGGTCGCCGCCCAGACCTTACTCGTCGACCGGACAGTCGCGGCCAGCGCGGACGACGCTGAGGAGTACGCCACCGGGGAGGTCACGCTGAACAGCTCGGACCTCGAGCTGGTGCGCGATCCCGGCCATGGGAACCAGACGGTCGGCCTGCGATTCGGCAACCTGCCGATTCCGCAAGGGGCCACGATCACGGCTGCCCACGTCCAGTTCCAGGTCGACGAGGCCTCCAGCGAAGCGACGACGCTCGCGATCCGTGCCCAGGCTGCCGACAACGCCCCCGCATTCACGACCGCCGCGCGGAACATCTCCTCGCGCGCGTCGACGACCGCCTCGGTCGCCTGGGCACCTCCCGCCTGGCCGACGCTGAACCTGGTTGGGCCCGCCCAGGCGACACCGAGCCTTGCCGGCGTCGTGCAGGAGGTCGTCGCACGGCCCGGATGGGGCTCCGGAAACGCCCTCGTCATCACGATCACGGGTACCGGATGGCGCATTGCCGAGGCGTTCGACGGCTCGGCAGCCCCCAGACTCCACGTGGAATACGAGGGGCAGGCGTCTCCTCCGGGCGCGCCGACGATCTCTGCTCTGGCGCCCGAATCTGGCTCGGCCGGATCGTCGGTCATGATCACCGGAACCGAGCTTGGCAACGCGACCGCAGTGCGCTTCAACGGCACCG
>CAYYDA010000174.1:0-4082 GCA_964470495.1 uncultured Steroidobacteraceae bacterium
CAGCCGGGTCGTATGACAAGCAGCCGGCGATGACGGCAGCAAGGGCGGGGTCCACGCCCTGGATCGGCGGCAGGCCGGCGCGCTGCGCGTCGGCGAGCGCCACAGGGGACGCCGAGGGAAACGGCGGACGTCCGAGCACGGCCTCGTGGAGGACGACTCCCAGACCGTAGAGGTCGGTGCGCGGCGTGATCGGGCCGCCCGACAGCTGCTCTGGCGCCATCGCCCGCAGGGTGCCGATCACCGTCCCCGCCAGCGTCAGCCGTTCGGCCGACGCCGCGAGGCTGTGCGCGATGCCGAAGTCGACGAGGCGCGTCCGGCCATCGGCGGCGAGCAGGACGTTGCCGGGCTTCACGTCGCGGTGCACGACCCCCTGCTGATGGGCGTGGTACAGGGCCTCCGCAACGTCGGCCGTGATGCCGGCGGCATCGCGCTCGGGGAGAGGCCCGTCGCGCTCGATGCGCGCCGCGAGCGACTCTCCGTCGACGAGCTCCATGACGATGGCGGGCGACTCGCCGGTCGAGTCAACGTCGTAGATGCCGACGATGGCCGGGTGGGCCAGGCGGGCGGCCGCGCGGGCCTCGGCCACCAGGCGCTGCCGCGATGCCGCGTCGGGAAGCAAGTGCGGATGCAGGCGCTTGACCGCCACCTGACGGTCGAGTTGCTCGTCGTGGGCCCGCCACACCTCCGCGCTCCCGCCGACGGCGATGCGCTCGACGAGCCGATATCGGTTCAGGACCAGCTGGTCGTCCGTCACGGGAACAGGTCCCGCTCGGGTTCCATGATCAGGACCGATGCGCCTTCTTCCGACGGGCGCCATTCGTATCCTCGTACCACCACGACCGGGCGCTGCTCGACCTTACCGCCGGCCAGATCGGCCGCGGATGCGAGCTCGTCGGCGACGGCCAGGATGGTGGCCTTCATCTCGCGACCGGCGGCATCTGGCTGGCCGCGCAGGTCGACCAGGCCCTCGATGCCAGCCGACCCGATCGCAACGTTGACGATTCCGTTTCGCCACGGACGGCCGAACGAGTCGCTGATGATCACGGCCGGTGCTGCACCAGTCCGCTCGCGCACCGTTGCTCGGACACTTTTGGCGGACGCGTCGGGATCCTCGGGCAGCAGCGAGGCGACATCTCCGCCGCCGACGTTCGAGACGTCGACTCCGGCGTTGGCGCAGATCAGCCCATGTCGCGTGCGGCTGATGATCAGCCCGCCGGGGCCCATGCGCACGATCGACGCCGACTCGCGAAGCACCACCTCGACCTGGCGCGGATCCTTGTTCCATCGGTTTGCCCAATCGGTGGCCAGCGCGGACGGCTCGACCGATGCGAGCTCGACCAGCCTGCCCTCGGCCTTGGAGACGATCTTCTGGGTCACGACGAGGACGTCTGCATCGACCAGGCCGATGCCGGCTGCAGCCGCGGCATCGGTGATCAGGCTGCCCAGGTCGTCGCCCGGTCGGACCTCGGGGATGCCGTCGAGCGCGACCAGCTCGATACGCGACGTCACGCGGCGTCGCCGAGCTCGAGCCAGCGCGCGAGGTCCTCGGGCGTGTCCAGGTCGAAGGCGAGCCCGGCACGGTTGACCGCGACGAGCGGCACGCCGGCGCGCCCCACCTCTTCGACGTGGGCGGCGAAGCTCCCGGCGCCGAAGCGGAAACGGATGACGCCCGGCGGCCGCAGGACGAGGCCGTTCGTCCCGGTCCCGGCGCGATCCGGCGCGATGGCCACGGCCGCGGCGTCGCCCGTGGGAATCGCATCGAGCAGGGTCGTGATGTCGTCCGGCTGGAGGTTCGGCAGGTCACCGTGCAGGATGATCAGCGTCTCCACATCCTCCACCAGGGCATCGAATCGGGCCTGCTCGAGCCCTTCGTTCAATCCCATGCCGCGCTGCACTGCGAGCCGCGCGCCAGAGGGTTCAACGATCTCGGCCAGGGCCCGCGATGGAGAGATGACCACCACGTCCTGCGCCACCTGCCGCGCGACCTTGAGGACGCGCTGGAGGAGCTGGCTGGCCAGCATGATCCGCTCTTCCGGCGACAGGCTCGGCGCAAGGCGGGTCTTGGCCGCCTCCAGCCCGCGGTGCGGCACGATGATCCGCATTGTCACCGGGGGAGCATATCGCTATCGGTCGTTGCGGTCCCGCGCGACCTCGGACACCGCTCCGATCAGGCTCGCAGCCAGGGCCCGACGATCGCCCTCGTCGCGCATCACGGTCGGCATGACCCCTGCAGCCATACCCAGCGCCCCGACCTCAGGGGCCAGTGGCGCATCCGCGTCATCAAGGACGAAGCGGTCGACGATGCCGGCATAGATCCGCGCCACGCCGACGGCCGTCGGCTCGTGGCCCAGGCTCGCCAGCATCCGGTCGGCCGGCCCTTTGAGCGCCCGGCCCGCGACGATCGGACTGACGGCGACCTTCGGAGCCGATGCATCGGTCAGCGCCTTCGGCACGCCGGCCAGCGCAAGGATCGGGCCGATGCTGACCAGTGGGTTCGACGGTCCGATGATGATCAGGTCGGCGTCCGCGATCGCCTCCAGCACGGCGGCGGTCGGCCGCGCAGTCTCCGCTCCCTCGAAGATGACCGCGCGGACCTCCGGCTCCTGGTGCCGCCGGACGAAGTAGTCCTGGAAGTCGAGCGGGCCCTCATCGGTTTCGACCCTGGTCCGCAACGGCTCGTCGGTGGCGGGCAGGATCCGGGTGCCGATGCCGAGGGCGGCCGCCATGGCGGCGATCGCATCGGTCAGGGGCTGGCCCTCGCGAAGGCGCCGGGTACGCTCGACGTGCGTGGCGAGATCGGCGTCGCCGACGGTGAACCAGCCCGGACGGCCGTAGCGCTCGAGCATGGCGTGCGCGGTGAGCGTGTCGCCGCGAATTCCCCAGCCGCGCTCCGCGTCGATGAGCCCGCCGAGGGTGTAAAGCAGGGCGTCGATGTCCGGGCTGACGTGGAGGCCGTGGAGCTCGAAATCGTCACCGACGTTCGCGACGACGGCAAGCTCGACCGACGGTTCGAGGAGCGCGAAGCCGTGGGCGAGCTTCGTTCCTCCGGTGCCGCCTGCGAGCAGCGTGACCTTCATCGGGTGAATCCCGAGTCGTCACGCACCGGCGAGCATCGGCCTGACCTCGGTCACGAGGCGCTCCATGGTCTCGGCGTCGTACGGGGACGGGAACCCGGCGATGAGGTGCCGGAACCCGATGCCGAGGTACGGCCGCAGGTTCTCCGCCACGCGCTCGGGCGACCCGACCAGGTGGTTGTCCCACGGCTTCGCGCCGCCGTTGTGGGCGAAGATGGAGTCGAAGACGCGCTGGGCCTCTGCGGGATCGTCGCGGATGATGCAGATGCCGACGCCGGTGGTGCGCTCGATCTCCGACTCGTCGCGGCCGACCTCGTCGCAGTGGCGTCGCAGGATCTCGTCCTTGCGCTTCACGGTCTCCAAACCGCCGCCGATGTTGCAGGCATCGGCGTAGCGGGCGACGATCCGGAGCGTCTTGCGCTCGCCCCCGCCGCCGATCAGGATCGGCAGGTGCTGCTGAATCGGCAGCGGGTCGTTCCGGACGGCATCCACCTTGTAGAAGCGATCGCCGGACGGCCGCTCGCCGTGGAGCATGCCGCGCATGATGCGCACCGCCTCCTCCAGCCAGCGCAGCCGCTCGCCGGGCGATCTGCCGAACTCGATGCCGAAGGCACGATGCTCGGTCTCGAACCACGCGCCGCCGATGCCGAGCACCGCGCGTCCGCCGCTGATGTGGTCGAGCGTGGTGGCCATGTTCGCGACGAGCGCGGGATTTCGGAACGTGTTCGCCCCGACCATGAGGCCGATGGTTGCGCGTTCGGTGGCCTCGGCCCACGCCGCCAGCGACAGCCAGCCCTCGAAGATCGGCCCCTCGTCCGAGCCGACGATGGGATACAGGTGGTCCCAGGTCCACAGCGAGTCGTAGCCCAGGGCGTCGGCCCGGATCCCGGCCGCGCGCATCGACGGCCAGTCCGTGTACTGGCCCCAGCAGTTGGCGCCGAGCTTGATCGGTGCGCTCACGCCGGGTCCGCCGGACCGATGCGGACGGTCTGGATGTTGGTGAACTCC
>CAYYDA010000175.1:0-3999 GCA_964470495.1 uncultured Steroidobacteraceae bacterium
CCTCGTCGAGCGGCACGCCGAAGCGCTCGGCAACCGCGGCTGCGGCCAACGCGTGCGGCACGAGGTGCCGGCCCGGCATGGCGCTCGCCATGCGGCGCGATCCCCACGGGGCGTGGAGCATGAATTCGGTCCCGTCGAGCCCGCGCGAGCGGACCTCGTCCGCACGGACTTCGGCATCGGCGCCGAGCCCGAAGGTCCGCACCTCGGCGCGGGTGACCTCGCGCATGGCGGCGACGCGAGCGTCGTCGGCGTTCAGGACGGCCAGGCCGTCGGCCGGCAGAGCAACGGGCAGCTCGGCCTTGGCCTGCGCGATGGCATCGATGCTCCCAGCGCGCTCGAGGTGCGTCGGGTGGACTGCCAGCACCACGCCAACCTCCGGGCGGGCAATCTCAGCCAGCCGCGCGACCTCGCCGATCGTGTACATGCTCATCTCGAGCACCGCCACCTCGTGCTCGGGCGCGAGCCGCAGGAGGGTCATCGGGAGCCCGCTCTCCGAGTTGAGGTTGCCCTCGTTCCGGAGCGTTACGAGCTGGCGCGACAGCACGTCGGCGGTGATCTCCTTGGCGATCGTCTTGCCCGTGGATCCGGTGATCCCCACCACCCGTACTGCGTGCCGCGATCGCCACCACGCGGCCAGCTCCTGGAGTGCGGTGAGCGGGTCGGCGACTCGCACGATCGCAGCGTCCAGGTCCGGAGGCAGGTCGACCGGGCGCTCGACGAGCGCCGCGACCGCGCCGGCACGAACGGCGTCGGCAACGAATCGGTGTCCATCGACGCGTTCGCCGCGGAGGGCGACATAGATGCTGCCGGGGGTCACGCTGCGGGAGTCGACGCTGGCGCCGGCGACGGAGGTGACCGAGGTCGGTCCATCGAGGTGGCCGCCGACGGCGGCCAGCAACTCGTCGAGACGGATCGTGGAAGGCACACGGACCACGCTGCGGACTACCGGCGAGTCTAGCAGCCTCATGGCTTGGCGACCGGCTGCACGGGGCGGTCCGGCGGGATGGCGAGGTAGTCCAGCACCTGCGGCATGAGGTCGGCGTAGGTCCACTCCGGGCGCTCCGGCATCTTCGGCCCGCCGGCGCCTGCCGGTCGGTGGATGACGATCACAGTCGCCAGCTTCAGGTCACCGGCGGGCAGGATGCCGACGAAGCTCGAGTCGACCCAGCCGTCGATGTACTGCCACTGCTCGACCATCTCGCCGTTCTCGCCGGCGACCTGGACGGGACCGGCGATCTGGGCGGTTCCGGTCTTGCCCGCCACGGTGTAGCCCGGAAGCTGGGCGCCGTCGGCGATCCCGTTATCGATCGCGTTCGTCAGCAGGTCGACCATCGTCGCCGCCGTCTCCGCCCGCATGATCCGCTCGGCGGGCGGCTGCTCCGAGACATGGTAGGTGCCGTCCGGATCGGTCCAGCCGGCCACGACGTGGGGGGTGACGAGCGAGCCGCCGTTCGCGAACGACGCGTAGCCGGCCAGCAGTTGGACGGCCGTCATGCTCAGCCCCTGGCCAAAGGCGTTCTGCGCCGCCGTCAGGTCGCCGGAGGCGTTCGGTCCGTCCGGGTTCCAGATCACGCCGCTGGCCTCGCCTGTCAGCTCGATGCCGGTCGGGGTGCCGAAGCCGAAGCGGCGGAAGGCCTCATACAGCGCGGCGCGGCCCAGCTCCAGGCCGATCTTCGCCGCGCCGACGTTGTTCGACAGCGCCAGCACGTCTTCGGCGGTGATCGGCCCGTGCCCGTAGGCCCAGTCGCCTCGGTCGGCGTTCTGGATTCGGACGCGACCGATGATCAGGTTGTTGTCGTCGATGAACGTGTCGGTGGTCGTGATGGCCCCTGCGTCGAGGGCCGCCGCGATCGTGAAGGCCTTCATGACGGAGCCGGGCTCGTACTGCCGCGAGACCGCCGGATTGCTGAACAGCTGGCCGTCCGTGGTGGCGAACTGATTGGCGTCGTACGACGGGTAGCTCGCCATGCCCAGGATCTCACCCGTCTCGGCGTTCATGATCAGGCCGGTCGCGCCGGCCGCACTGTTGGCGATGAAGGTCTCGTGCATCTCCTGCTCCAGCAGGTGCTGGACGCCGGCGTCGATGGTGAGCTGCAGGTCTCTCCCGTCGATCGGCTCACGAAGGAGGGTGACCGAGTCGGCAATTCGTCGGCCGGCGACGTCCTCCTGGGCGCTCACCGAGCCCGCGGTGCCGGACAGCATGGTGTCTTCGGCCTGCTCGACGCCGAAGGTGCCTGCGCCGTCGTTGTCGACGTAGCCGATGAGCTGGGCGGCGATCGTCGTCCCGTCGGCCACGCCCTGGACGGGATACACGCGCTTCGTCTCCGGCAGCATCCCGATGCCGCGGATGTCCAGCCGCCTGACCTGTTCGGCCACCTCAGGCGTCACGCGGCGCTTGAGCCATGCCCAGCTGCGGTCGTTGTCGAGCCGCGCCCGCACCTCGGATGCCGGAAGGTCGAGGGCCGATGCCAGAAGCGCCGATGCCAGCCCGGGATCCTCGATCGACGGCGGGATCACGAAGACCGACTGGAGCTCGACCGATGTCGCCAGCAGCTCGCCGTTGCGGTCGGTGATCTCGCCGCGCTCCGCGGGGAGCGTCTGCTCCTGCGCGAGCTGGTGGAGGGCCATGGTGGCGAGCCGCTCGCGCTCGACGACCTGCCACCAGACCAGCCGTGCGCCGATCGCCGACGCCAGCATGCTGACGACGATGAGGAGGACCAAGGCGCGGGCACGACTGTCGGTCCTGGCGAGCATGTTTGTCTCCGTACGACGGCCGCGCTTCGGCCGCGGGGCTATGTCAATCGGCCGGCTGGTTGGCGGACGGGGCGAAGGTCACCGCCCCGTCCTCGAGTGGTGCGAGCCGAAGCTCGGTCCTGGCGCGCTCGGTGATCTCGGCCGGCGAGCGAGCCTGGCCGATGGCCCACACGAGCTGGTGCTGCTCGGCGCGGTGCTCGGCGAGCGCGGCCTCGAGCGCATCGATCTCGTAGCCCGTGGCCGCGACCCTGGTCGACTGGCTCAGGTAAAACAGCGCCAGCCCGGCGGCGACCACGATCATCACGAGCAGCGGCCGCACGTCGATCCGGGCGGCGACGCGCTGGCCGGACGACGTCCGGCGGCCTCGGCGCACGGACTGCGGCCGGGTACGAGGACGCGGTCGGCTGCGACGCCCCAGAAACCAGGGGCTCGTTGCGGGCCGGGCGCCAATGACTGCCATGAGGGTTCGGTGATCCTTCCGGGACGGCCTAGGCCGCGGTAGCGCTGCGGCGCTGCGCGATGGTGAAGCTGGTGGGCGCCTCGAAGTCGAGGCCCTCCTCGATCTCGATCGCGGCGACCTGGTCGCTCAGCCAGTGCTGCTCCTCGCTCGCGGCGTGGGCGCGCCGCTCCTTGAGGTCGCGCTGTCGGGCCGAGTACATCCGGCGCCGGCTTGCCTGGTGGCGAGAACGTCCCTTGCTCATCGGTTGACCTCCTCCTTCGACCGGCTCAGGTGAGCTTCTCGGCGACGCGCAGCTTTGCGCTGCGTGCGCGGCGATTCCGCCGGACCTCATCAGGGCCCGCGGTGATGACGCCCTTGGTGACGGCGCGCAGCTGCGCGCGGTGTCCGCACGTGCAGACGGGTGGCAGCGGGTCCTCGATGCAGTCGCGGCTCTCGCGCACGACGAATCGCTTGACGATGCGGTCCTCGAGGCTGTGGTAGCTGATGACGGCCATGCGCCCTCCAGGGCGAAGGGCGGCGAGCGCGCCGACCAGCCCGGCGGTCAGGACCTCGATCTCGCGATTGACCGCGATCCGCAACGCCTGGAACGTCCGCGTGGCCGGATGGATGCGGCCGGCGTCGGCCCCGCCCGGCCTTCCGGGGGCGGCGGCAGCCACCACGGCGGCGAGGTCGGCGGCGGTCACGATCCGACCTTGCGCACGCGCCGCCACGATCGCCTTCGCGATGCGGCCTGCACGGCGCTCTTCACCAAACGTCGCGAGGATTCCGGCGAGCTCTCGCTCCGA
>CAYYDA010000176.1:0-3983 GCA_964470495.1 uncultured Steroidobacteraceae bacterium
TAGAGCCGATCGAGCAGATCCCGTCGCGTCGGGTCCGAGAGCGCCTTGAATACCGTGTCCATCGTCCCGCATTATAGGTGACTGATTAGTCACATGTCAAGCCGTTGTCGCTCGTGGGACCATGGTTCCCGTGAGCCGATCGGTCTCCTACGCGAAGAGCGGCGACGTCAACGTCGCCTACGAGATCACGGGCGGCGGCGAGTTCGACCTCGTCCTCGTCGCCGGCTTCTTCAGCCACCTCGCGATCGGCTGGGAACATCCCGATCACGCAGCCTTCCTCGAGCGGCTGGGATCATTCGCAAGGCTCATCCGCTTCGACAAGCGCGGGACGGGCCTGTCGGACCGCGCGGTCGGCCTGCCGGATCTCGAGACCCGCATGGACGACGTCCGAGCTGTGATGGATGCGGCCGGCAGCGAGCGGGCCGTGCTCTTCGGCTACTCGGAGGGTGGACCGATGAGCGCGCTGTTCGCCGCCACCTACCCGGAACGCACCCGGGCGCTCGTGGTCTACGGCAGCTACGCGAAGCGCATCAGGACCGATGACTATCCCTGGGCGCCCACGTGGGAGGAGCGCAAGGCAACCGCTGCCGAGCTCGAGGAGCACTGGGGCGTGGACGTCGACCTCTCGAGGATGTGGCCTCGCGCCGATGCAACCGATGCGGCCTGGTTCGAGCGCATGGCGCACGCCTCGCTCAGCCCGGCCGCCGCCCGCGACCTCATCCTCATGAACTCTCAGGTCGACGTACGTGACATCCTCCCGGCCGTCCGCTGCCCGACGCTGGTCCTGCATCGCACCGGCGACCTCGACTCGCGAGTCGAGGAAGGGCGCTACATCGCCGACCACATCCCCGGCGCCCGGTTCATCGAGCTCGCAGGCGACGTCCACATGCCACTCGTCGACGCTGACCAGATCCTCGATCCGATCGAGGAGTTCCTCACCGGCGTGCGGCCGGCAGCGCCGGGCGACCGGGTGCTGGCGACGATCCTCTTCACCGATATCGTCGGCTCCACCGATCGGGTCCGTGAGCTGGGCGATGCGGGGTGGGCGCGCCTCCTCCGCGGCCACCACGAGGCCGTCCGCCGCGAGCTCCCTCGGTACAGCGGCATCGAGGTCGATACCGCCGGCGACGGGTTCCTCGCGCGTTTCGATGGTCCGGCTCGTGCCATCCGCTGCGGCATTGCGATTCGCGACTCCCTGCGCGCACTCGGGATCGAGATCCGGGTCGCCATCCACACCGGCGAGGTTGAGCGCACCCCGGAGGGACCTCGCGGGATCGCCGTCCACCTCGCGGCCCGGATCCTGACCGTGGCGGACCCGGGCCAGGTCCTCGTCAGTCAGACCACGAAGGACCTCGTCGAAGGCTCCGGGATCGCCTTCGCCGATCGCGGCGAGCACGAGCTCAAGGGCATCGAGGGCAGGCGCCGGGTCTTCTCAGCGATCTGACTAGGCGTTGCTCCCGCGAGCGGCCCTGAGGTACGCATCGCAGGCCGACCGGAAGAACTGGCCGAACTGCACGACGACGAGCTGAACGCCCTTGTCGATCAAGGCCCGCGCGGCCTCGCCGCTGCCAGCCGGCTCCATGACGAGCTTCCCGGCCTCCAGGGTCTGGCTCCGAGCGGTGTCGATGAGCTCCTGCACAGCGGGATGAGTCTTCTGCTCGCCGTAGTATTCGCGTCCCATCGTGAGGGCCATGTCACCCGGGCCAAGGAAGCAGCCGTCGAATCCATCCACGGCCAGCATCCCTGCCACGGAATCAACGGCGCGGGGTTCCTCGATCAGCCCGAAGCACATGGTCTCGGTATCGGCGATCTCGAGCTTCTCCTTGGCGGAGGGACCGTAGCCGTACATCGCCGCTCGGCTGCCGCTCGAGGCACCGCGCTTTCCGCGTGGTGGGTATTTGACCGCCTGCACGAGTGACTCGGCGTCGTCGACGGTGTTGCAATGGGCGAGGATGATCCCCTGGATGCCGGCGTCGAGCAGGGCGAGGATCCTCCCCGGGCTGGGATCCGGGACGCGGGCCAGGGCGGTGAGGCCGCTCGCGGCGGCCGCTCGCGCCAGCGACCGCGCCTCGCCGACGTCCACACCCGCATGCTCGCCGTCCACGATGACGTAGTCGAATCCGGCGAAGCCGAGGAAGTCCACCAGGTCGGGGGAGTCGCCGATCTCCTGCAGGATCGGACCGATGACGGGTTGGCCGGCTTCCAGCTTCCGGCGGAGCGCGTTCAGATGCATCCTCAATCCATCGTTCTGGCGGGAGCGCCACCGTACCAGAACTCGGGCGCGGAGCCGACGGCGCTCCTCACGGTCACGATGGTGACGGCGCAGGCATTGGCGGTCGCCGCAGGTGCCACTCGGTCGCCTCCTCGAAGGCCGCGGCCACCTGCAGCACGGTCGCTTCGTCCCACCATCGGCCGGCAAGCTGGAGTCCAAGGGGAGTGCCTTCACTGCTGAATCCGGCCGGAACGACCGCAGCGGGGCTCCCCGTCAGGTTGTAGATGCCGGTGTACTCGGGCCCCGTCTCCCGCAGGTCGATGCGCTCCCCGTTCACCTCGGTCTGCCACTCACCGGCCACTCCCGCGCGGACAGCGTTGGTTGGTCCGATGATGACCGCGTAGCGGGCGAACAGCTGCCGGTACGCGGGTCGCATTGCTTCGCGAGCCTGCAGTGCACGTATGTACGTTGCAGCCGGGATCACGCTCCCGAGATCGAGGCGCATCAACGCGGTCTGGCCCAGCTTCTCGGGGGTGGCACGAAGTGCGCGATGGTGAACTGACGCTGCCTCGGGCAGCATGATCGCGCTCAGCAGCCCCGCCGCATGCTCGACATGCGGAAGGTCGACATCCTCGACCGTCGCGCCGAGATCGCTGAGCACGTCGACGGCCTCGTCCACCACCCGCACGACGTCCTCATCGATATCGGAGACGGTGTAGCCGCGTGCACGACCGATCCGGAGCCCGCTGATCGGCCGGCCGATCAGGCCTCGTGTCTCCGGCACGGCCAGATGGTGGTCGGTTGCCGCATCGGTCAGGAGCGCGACGTCCATCACGCTGCGTCCGAACACGCTCACGTGGTCGAGGCTGAACGACAACGGGACGACACCATCACGGCTGATGCGCCCATACGTGCCCTTGAGTCCAACCACGCCGTTCACGCTCGCCGGATGCCTCCCGGATCCTCCCGTATCGGTGCCGATCGACCCATGTGCCATGCCGACCGCGACCGCGACCGCGGAGCCCGAGCTCGAGCCGGATGACGACTTCGCTTCATTCCACGGATTCAGTGGCTGCGGTACCGCGGGCGTCAGGCTGAACGCGTATTCGTAGAGATTCGTCTTGCCCAGGGGGACGGCACCCGCCTCAGCCAGCCTGGCGACGATCGCCGCGTCTTCGGTCGGTACCCAATCGGGATTCACGAGCGCGCCGCACGAGGTCCTGACGCCGCGCGTCGCGATGTTGTCCTTGACGGCGATCGGCACGCCATGAAGCGGACCCAGCCGCCGGCCGACCATGATCTCGGACTCGGCCTCTCGTGCTCGTTCGAACGCCAGGTCTGCCGTGACGGTGACGAACGAACGCATCTGCCGATCGTGGCGCTCGATTCGGTCGAGCACCGCAGTGGTCACCTCGACCGGTGACACCTCCTTGCGCTCCAGGCGCCCCGAGAGCTCGCTGATCGTCATGAAGCAGAGCGTGTCCGCTTCGGTCATCGGCGCAGTTCGCCATGGAACGAGGGGGTCGGCGGCTCGCTGGCGCCGAGCTCGATCTCGTAGATTCCTGCGAGCCGCGGACGAAGTCGACCCAGACTGTCCACGAGCTGATCTACCCGATCGTCAGGAAGGTCGAGGCCGGCCAGTCGCGCCAGGGCGCGGACCTCGTGGGCTGAGGGCCCCTCGTCGGCTGCCATGGCGGCTCAGTCCTCCCGCGTCGTGCCCGCGACCCAGTCCGAGAATTCTCGCCCCAACACCACGGGGTCCTCCAGGAAG
>CAYYDA010000177.1:0-3964 GCA_964470495.1 uncultured Steroidobacteraceae bacterium
TCGGGGTAGGGGTGGCCGTGGGTGCCGGGGTCGGCATCGGTATCGGCGCGGGCGTCGGCGGGGCCGGTGGCGAGCCCACCGGAGGCGGCGCCGCGATCACCGCGACGCCGGGGTAGTAGACGCCCATGATCTGGGCCGCGCTCATGCCGGCAAGTCCACAGGCCTGCGTGCCCCACTGGAACATCTGCCAGCCGTTGGCATTCGCCCCGCATGCCTCGCGGGCGGCGCCGGCGTTGTAATAGGTGGCGAAGATGCGTCCGCCCTTGTGGGCCAGCGTGCCCCAGGTCGCGTCCACGGCGGCCGCCATGGCGGGGTAGGTCGGCCGGCTCGGGTCATAGTGCTGATCGCGGGTCGAGTCGAAGACGTCGAAGCACACGCCGGCGACGGTGGTGTAGCCCCGCCAATGGGTAACCTGGTACCAGGCGTAGTTCTTGACCGCCAGCGCGCCGGAGCGCAGCGACTCGGTGGTCCAGCTGCTGATCCATTCGCGTGAGAGGACGTTCTTGACGTACGTCCGGAAATCGACGGTGTCGACGGCGCCGGTCGCCGTGCGATAGACGCGGATGGTCGGCGGCGAAACGGTCTCGGACCGATAGATGCCGCACTCACCTGCGGCCGATGCCGGAGCGAGGTTGGCCACGGGCACGAGGGCGACGACGAGGAGCGTGACGGCGAGCGCGCTCGCCAAGAGGCGTGGTCGATGCATCGAAGCGGCACGCTACACATGCCTCAACCGCCCCACACTCCACCGAAAGTACCGCCGCCGTGCTCCGCGCAGTCAATCCGCCCAGCGGTGGATCCGCTCGCGGACCGTGTCGAAACCCAGTTCGTCGCAGAGCGCGACGAACTCATCGCGCCGCACGCCGTGCCACTCGAGGTCGTCGAGCGTGGTCGTGGGGCCGATGTCGGAATCCCGGTTGAGGGTCGCTAGCGTGCGGTACAGGACGGCGGCGGGGCGCTGATCCTGGAGCGTTGCCGCCAGGCGGCTGGCATTGCGCAGGTCGATCTCCCAGTCCAGCACGGACGGCGGGACGTCGTCGAGGTGGCGCCACTTGGCGAGGACCGCGGCGGCGCTCTTCGAGCCCCAGCCGGGGAGTCCCGGAAAGCCATCGCTACTGTCGCCGACGAGGGCCAGGTAGTCGGGGATCGACTCCGGCGCGACGCCGAACTTCTCGACGACGCCGGCCGCGTCGTACGTGATCCGCCGCATTCGGTCGCGCAGGACGATGCGATCACCGTCAACGAGCTGAGCGAGGTCCTTGTCGACCGAGCAGATGATGATCTGCTCGACGCGCGGGTCTGAGCCGAAGCGCGCGACCGCGGTGGCGATCCCGTCGTCGGCCTCGTCCTCCACCATGGCCCAGACCGGCATGCCGAGTGCGGAAAGGGCACGCTCGGCGTCGCGAAACTGGGCCAGCAGGTCGGGGTCGATGCCGGTGCTCGACTTGTAGCCGGGATAGAGGTCGTTTCGCCACGACTCGATGACGTAATCGGTCGCCGCGCCGATATGCGTCACGTCGGGCTCGCGCAGGAGCGACAGCATCGAGTCGACGAGACCCTGGACGGCGTTCACAGGGCGGCCGTCGGGAGCTCGTCGCGGCGGGCGCGAATAGTAGGCGCGGAACAACTCGAAGGTGGCGTCGACGAGGTGGAGCTTCATGGGTCGGACCGATGGTACCGCCCGGGCCGACCGGGTAATCGGCCAGTAAGCGGCTGGTAATCGGCGACGTGGAAGATGTGCGTCATCGGGGAGTCGGCGTGGAGAAGCGTGCCCTGCGCCGCCGGTCCTAGGTCCCGGCCTGGGTCGGCGGGTCCACGCCGCTTCCCGTTGACAGGTCGCGCGCCGCGGGCGGACCATGGGCGTCCAACCCCGAGGACCGTCGAGCGATGACCATCCATCCCTGCGCACGCGCCATCTTCCTCGCCGTCGTTGCCACCTTCCTGCTCGCCGGATCCGTGGCGGCCGGCGACTTCCGAGGCGACGACAGCGTCAATGTCGGAGCTGACGAGACGATCGACGACGACCTGTACGTTGGCGCCGGGACCCTCTCCATCGCAGGCACCGTGAACGGCGACGCGACCGTCGCCGGCGGAACGGTCTCCGTGACCGGCACGATCAACGGGTCGCTGAACGTGGCCGGCGGAACGGTGGACGTGCTCGGCGACGTGACCGGCGCGGTGCGCGTCAGCGGCGGGACGGTGAGGATCTCCGGGTCGGTTGGGCGGGACCTCGTGCTGTTCGGCGGGACCGCGACGATCGAGTCCGGTGCCGAGGTCGGGGGCGACCTGGCCGGCGGAACCGGCATGCTCACGGTCGTCGGCACGGTCGCCGGTGACCTCCTCGCGGGCGCCGGCACGATCGAGCTGGTCGGCACGGTGGATGGCTCGGTCAACGTAGGGGTCGGAACCCTCACGCTCGCCCCGAGCGCCGTCATCGGCGGCGATCTGACCTACACCTCAGACCAGGAGGCGACCATCGCGGACGGCGCCCAGGTCGGCGGCGACGTCGAGCGTCGCGAGCCCGACGACATCGGCGGGGAATCGGCGATTGCCGACAACCCGATCGTGAGCTACCTCGGACTCCTGGTCGGCATGCTGGTCCTCGGCTGGGGCCTGCTCGCCATCCGGCCCCGGCTGGTGGCCGGCAGCGCGGACAGGCTGCGCACCGCGCCGCTCCCCTCGCTCGGCATCGGCATCGCGGCCCTCATCGGCCAGTTTGTGCTGCTCGCGATGCTCGTGCTCGTCGGCGCCCTGCTCGCCGCCCTGGCCGGTGCCCTCGGCGGCGGGTTCATCGTGGCGGCCATCGTGATGCTGCTGCTGATCATCCTGCTGATTCTGCTGTCGTCCGTGCCCGTGGCGATGGCCATCGGCCGGGCGATCCTGCCGGGTGCGTCGCTCTACCTGGCGTACCTGGCGGGCGCGGCCATCCTGTGCCTAATCCTCGTCGCGGCCGGCTTCGTGCCGATCCTCGGCGGCGTGCTGTTCCTGCTGGTCTGGATCCTCGGCCTTGGCGCGTACTTGCTCTATGCGTGGCGGACGCGCCAAGAGCCGTACGTCATCGTCACGCCTCCGGCCGCGTCAGAGGCGGCGCCACCGGCGGTCGCCTGAGGGCCGACGGCGGTCAGACGGCCAACGGCTCGCGGTACTCGCCGTACACGCCGCGCAGCACGCCGCACATCTCGCCGATGGTGGCGTAGGCCTCCACGGCCGCGACGATCGCCGGCATCAGGTTGACGTCGCCGCGACGCGCCTCGTCCTCGAGGCGCCGGATGGCCGACGCATGGACCGAGGCATCGCGCTCCGCGCGGACGCGCGCGAGCCGGTCGAGGTGGCGCCGCTCCTGGACCTTGCTGATCTCGAGCAACGGGATCTTCAGCTCCTCGTCCGGGTCTGCGAACTTCGTGACGCCGACGATCTCGCGCTCGTGTGCCTCGACCTCGCGCTGCTGCTCGTAGGCGGCATCGGCGATCTCGGCCTGCGGGTAGCCGGCCTCCAGGGCCTTGACCATGCCGCCCATCTCGTCGATGCGCTTGATATACGCCCACGCGCGCTGCTCGGTCTGGTTTGTCAGTGTCTCGACGAAATAGGAGCCGCCGAGCGGATCGACCGTGTTCGCGACGCCGGACTCCTCGGCCAGGATCTGCTGCTGCCGAAGGGCGAGCATGGCGGCGTCCTCAGAAGGGACTGCCCACGCCTCGTCGTACGCATCGGTGTGAAGCGATTGCGTCCCGCCCAGGACGCCCGCCAGGGCCTGGATGGCGACCCGCGTGAGGTTGTTGAGCGGCTGCTGCGCGGTGAGCGACACGCCCGCCGTCTGGGTGTGGAACCGCATCCAGGTGCTGCGCTCGTTCTCTGCGCCGAATCGTTCGCGGGCCAGCTTGTACCAGATGCGGCGGGCGGCGCGGAACTTGCCGATCTCCTCGAAGAAATCGTTGTGCGAGTTGAAGAAGAACGAGAGGCGCGG
>CAYYDA010000178.1:0-3956 GCA_964470495.1 uncultured Steroidobacteraceae bacterium
CCTGAACCGCGGCTGCATCCCGTCGAAGGCGCTCCTCGAGACGGCCGACCTCCTTCATCGCGTCACCGCGCAGGGCGCCGAGTTCGGCCTGGCCGGCCACGAGGGCATCAGCCTCGACTACGGCGCGCTGGCGAAGCGGCGTGACGCGGTCATCGAGAAGCACGTCGGTGGCGTCGAGTTCCTGCTGAAGAAGAACAAGGTGACCGTGCTGCGCGGGAACGGCGTGCTGACCGGGCCGACCAGCGTGAGCATCTCTGGCGGACAGACGGGCGACCTCGAGGCCTCGGCCGACAACCTCATCGTGGCGACCGGAAGCGCGCCGCGCCTGCTCCCCGGGCTCGAGCCCGACGGTCGATTGATCATCACATCCGACGAGGCGCTCACCCGCGGCGACGTGCCGGGGCGCGTCACGATCGTCGGTGCCGGGGCTATCGGCGTCGAGTGGGCCAGCATGTACAGCGACTTCGGCGCGGAGGTCACGCTCGTCGAGTTCGCCGATCGCATCGTGCCGCTCGAGGATCCCGAGATCGGCAAGGAGCTGGCGCGCGTCTTCAGGAAGCGCGGAATCGCGATCCACGTCGCCAGCACCGTCGATCCCGAGAGTCTCAAGAAGACGGAGAACGAGATCAGCTTCATCGTCGGCACGAAGGATGGTGCCAAGCGGACCGACCTGACCGCGGACGCCATCCTGGTCGCGATCGGCCGCCAGCCGCTCACCGCGAACATCGGCCTCGAGGAGATCCCCGGCGTGACCCTCGACCGCGGCTACGTGACGGTGGACGAGTTCATGCGAACCGGCGCGGAGCACATGTACGCCATCGGCGACATCGTCCCCGGGTTCGCGCTGGCGCACGTTGCCAGCCACGAGGCCGTCGTGGCCGTCGAGCACCTCGCGGGCCACGACCCCGAGCCGGTGCGAATGGACCTCATGCCGCGCGTGACCTTCTGCCGCCCGCAGATCGCGTCGGTGGGCATGTCCGAGGAGGAGGCCAAGGCGGCCGGCCACGAGATCAAGACCGGGTCCTTCCCGTTCCGCGCGCTCGGCAAGGCGACCATCGTCGGGGAGATCGATGGCTTCGCGAAGTTCGTCGCCGATGCGGAGAGCGGCCTTCTGCTCGGCGCCCACATCATCGGCCCGCATGCCGGCGACCTGCTGGCGGAGCCGACCCTCGCACGGCTGGTCGAGGCAACCACGGCCGAGATCGCGATGAGCGTCCACGCCCATCCGACCCTGACCGAGGTGCTCGCAGAAGCCGCCCTGGCAGTCGACGGGGCCGCGATCCACGTCTAGCGAGGAGGGAGCTCGTATGGCTCAGACGGACACGAGGCCGCGTCACGCCGAGCTCGGCCTCTCCGACGATGACGTGCTCGGGATGTATCGGGCCATGCTCCTCGCCCGCGCCGTCGACGAGCGAATGTGGCTCATGCAGCGCGCCGGCAAGATCGCCTTCATCATCTCGGGCCAGGGTCATGAGGGCTCCCAGGTCGCGACCTCCTGGGCCATGCGCAAGGGCGTCGATTGGATGGCGCCGTTCTATCGGTCCATCGCCAGCGCGATGACGTTCGGCATGAGCGCCGAGGACATCATCACCGCCCACCTGGCCAAGTCCGACGACGTGAGCAGCGGCGGGCGGCAGATGCCCGGCCACTACGGCGGCGCGCCGTACAACATCGTCTCGCTCTCCTCTCCGGTGGGAACCCAGGTCCTCCACGCCGTGGGAATCGCCATGGGCGCGTGGGTGCGCGGCGACGATGTCGTGGCCATGACCCAGTTCGGGGAGGGAACGTCGAACCAGGGCGAAATTCACGAGGCGATGAACTTCGCCGGCGTCCACAACCTCCCGGTCATTTTCGTGTGCGAGAACAACGGCTACGCGATCAGCGTCCCGCTCGATCGCCAGGTGGCCGGCGGCTCGGTCGCGGCACGCGCTGCGGGGTACGGAATGCCGGGCGTCGTGGTCGACGGCGGCGACATCCTCGGCTGCTATGCGGCTGCGAAGGAGGCCCACGAGCGAGCGCGGCGCGGCGAGGGTCCGACGCTGATCGAGGCGCGGGTGGTTCGCCTGACCAGCCACTCGTCGGACGACGACCAGCGCCGCTACCGCGATCCTGCCGAGGTCGACGCCCTCAAGGAGCGCGACCCGATCCCACAGTTCGCCGGTGAGCTGCGCGCGGCCGGCGTGCTCACGGACGAGCGCGAGGAGGCCCTTCGTGCCGAAGTCAAGGCCGAGGTCAACGATGCCTCACGCAGCGCCGAGGCCCGACCGGAGCCGACAGCCGACGACGCGCACGAGCGCGTGTACGCCGATCCGATCCCCGGGGGCGGCACGGCCGTCCCGCTCGACCCGATCAGCGACGGAGGCCACTGACCGATGGCCGAGCTGAACATTCTCGAAGCGATCCGCGCCGCGATGGACGAGGAGATGGAGCGCGACGAGCGCGTGATGGTCCTCGGCGAGGACGTCGGCAGGAAGGGCGGCGTCTTCGGCGCGACCGAGGGCCTGTGGGCCAAGTACGGCGACAAGCGCGTCCTCGACACGCCGCTGACGGAGGGCATGATCGCCGGCGCCGCCATGGGGGCGGCCGTCTACGGGCTGCGCCCGATCGCCGAGATGCAGTTCGCCGACTTCGTCTATCCGGCCTTCAACCAGATCGTCTCCGAGATCAGCCGCATCCACTACCGCTCAAACGGCACGTTCGCGGCGCCCATGGTGATCCGCATGCCGTACGGCGGCGGCGTCCACGGCGCGCTCTACCACTCGCAGTCGAACGAGGGCTACTTCACCTCGACCGTCGGCCTCAAGGTGGTCGCGCCGGGCACTCCCGCCGACGCCAAGGGCCTGCTCAAGTCCGCGGTCCGCGACCCCGACCCGGTCATGTTCTTCGAGCACAAGAAGACGTATCGGCTCTTCAGGGCCGAGGTGCCCGACGGCGACACCGTCGTCCCCATCGGGAAGGCCGATGTCGCCCGCCCGGGCAAGCACCTGTCGATCTTCTGCTACGGCTTCATGCGCACCTGCGCGCTCGAGGCGGCAGAGACGTTGGCGCGTGAGGACGGGGTCGAGGCGGAGGTCGTCGACCTGCGCACGCTGCGCCCGCTCGACATCGGGACGATCCTGGCCTCGGTCGGCAGGACGGGCAAGGCACTGGTCGTGCACGAGGCCAATCGCTTCGGCGGCTTCGGCGCGGAGATCGCCGCCGAGATCAGCGAGCGCGCATTCGAGTCGCTCGATGGCCCTGTCACGCGCCTGGCCGGACCCGACGTTCCCGCAGTCCCTTACCACCACACACTCGAGGACTGGTTCATGATCGGTCCGGCGCGCATCGTCGATGCGGCCCGCAAACTGGCGGCTTATTGATGCGCGACCCGGCCGCATACCTGCCACATACCAACCAGGATCGGCTCAGGTGCGCCGATCGGAATATCCGGGCACAATTCGAGACTGCCTTACGCTCAGACGAAGACATGCTGAGCCCGATGAGGGCCGGCGGCCTCGCCTAAGCCGACCGTCATCGATATCTGACGATCTGTCACGATTCGCAACCACCGTAACGACGAAGAGAACGACCCGACCAGAGGAAGGCCCACCACCGATGGCAACCACGATCAAGATGCCCCAGCTGGGCGAGTCGGTCACCGAGGGAACGATCGAGCGCTGGCTCGTCAAGGAAGGCGACACGGTCGAGCAGTACGACCCGCTGTTCGAGGTCGTCACCGATAAGGTGAACGCCGAGGTGCCCGCGGAGATCGCCGGCACGGTGACGAAGATCCTGGTCCCTGACGGTGAGACGGTCGCGGTCGGAACTCCGGTGGCGGAGATCGACGCCGAGGGCGCAGGCGCCGCAACCGAGGAGGCTGCCCCGGCCGCCGAGGCCACGGCGGAAGAGGCGCCGGCAGAAGGGGCGACGGCCGCGGTCGAGGAGCCCGGGCCCGCGCAGCCGGAGGCTGCCGCAGA
>CAYYDA010000179.1:0-3942 GCA_964470495.1 uncultured Steroidobacteraceae bacterium
CAGCCGAAGCTCTCGTCGTCGGGATGGGCGAGGACGGCCGCCAGGCCGCCGGGCGCGATCGGGTAGCTCACCGGGTCTCCTCGTCGTCATCGTCGGAGAGGAGGGTCCAGCCCTGCCGCTCCACGGAGGTTCGCATGGTACGCAGCACGGCCAGCTTGCCGCTGGCCACCTCGGCGATGAACCGCCGCGTGCCCGCATCGTCCAGCGACGAGCCGGGCGGCGCGCTGTCGCGGCCGACGTTGAGCCAGGCGAGGTGATATCGGTCCATGCGGCCCCAGACGCGCTCGAGCAGCGCGTCGGACTCGAGGAGCCATCCGCGAAATCGGTCCCAATCGGGCTCCGCGACGAGGGCGACGCCGGTGTCGACGAGCACATCCGTCGCGGCAAGAAACGCGGCGCGCGACATGACGGCGGCACGGTGGGCGTTCACGGTCCGGCGAGTATATGCGCCGGAATTGTTCCCCTCCCGGAACGCCGCGTTCGTACCATTGCCGGCCCGGGCGTGGCTGCGGAGACTCTCGAGCATGAAGCGACCTCGCGCGATCCGCGTTGCCCAGGCTGTGCTGTTGCTGCTGGCCACCGGGGCGCCGGTGATCCTCGCATTCGTGCTCCACGCGCTCCCGGCTACCGGTCTCACGACGGCCGGAATCGGCTGGGTGGTGCCGGTCCTGGCAGGAACGCTTGCCCTGGCTGCCGCCGTGGCGACGCTCGCGTCGCTGGTGGTGGGCCTGCGCGACGGCACACTCCCCATGCTGCTCCTCGCGGGCGCCGGCGCGGCGCTGGTCGGCGGATCGCTCGGGCTCGTCGCCGGTGCGGCAGGCATGTCCCTGGCCGTGACCTCGACGGCCGCCCTGGTGCTGGCAGCGGTCGTTGCCGAGCGCATGGAGACGCTGGTGCACGGGCGCACCACGCGCTTCGTCACGGCGACCGCGTCCGTGCTCGTCGCGGGTGGGGTCGCGGCCACGGAGATCGCGCCGGCGGTGGCCGGCGCCGTCGCACCATCGGCTCCCGCCCTGCTGCTCGCCGCGGCTGTTCTCTCCGGCGCCGCAGCCCTTGCGGCCGTGAGGCTGCAGATGGCCGTGGTTGCGGTCCTGACGGGGGTGGGGGCGATCTCCCTGTGGCTGGCGCGGGGCCTGGACGCGGATCTCGCCCTCGGGCTGGTTGCCCTGCTCGGCTCCTCCCTGCTCATGGCTCGCTCGATGCTGGTTCGAGCGAGCGCCCAGCCGTTGCCTCCCGCCGACGTGTGGGCACTGCCGGCCGTGACCGATCACGTCGCCGACGGCGTGCTGCGGTTCGACGGCCGTCTCCAGCTGCGCAGCTGGAACGCCGCTGCGGCAACCATGCTCGTGCTCGACGAAGCGTCCGGGGGCTCTCGCCTCGACGATCTGCTGGGGGTCTCCCTGTCCCAGCTGCCGGTCTCGGGCGACCCACGGTACGCGGCGACCACCGCCGGCGAGCTCGAGGTTGCGCTCCATCGCGACTCCGATGGCCTGACTGTCGTGCTCCACGATCCCCGCGCCTCGCACGATGCCGATCGCCTCGGGCGCGAGCTGCGAGCGACGATCGAGGAGCTGCTCCAGTCGCGGCGCACCGTCGAACTCCAGCGCACCGAGCTGGTGAGAGCCGCGACCGTCGATCCGCTCACGGGCGTGGCCAGCCGGTTCGCGATCCTCGCGCGACTGGACAAGGAGGTGGCCGAAGCTCGGCGCTACAACCATTCGGCGGCGGTCGTGCTGCTGGACGTCGACGGCTTCGGTGAGCTCAACGCCGAATACGGCATCGCCGTCGGTGACGCGGTCCTGCGCGAGGTGGCGCTTCGGGTGCGGCTCCGCGTCCGCGCCGCCGACTCTCTCGGGCGATCGGGAAGCGATGGCTTCCTTGCGGTGCTGCCCCATACCGATGAGGCCGGCGCCGCCGCCTTCGCCGACGCGCTGCGCCGACGCGTCGCCCAACGTCCCCTTCGACTCGGAGACACCGAGTCGGTCGTCACGATCAGCGCAGGAGTGGCCGTGGTCCAGGCCGGCGACGAGACCGATCGCGACAGCCTCCTGGCCCAAGCCGAGAGCGCGCTGGCCACGGCGCGCCAGCAGGGCGGCGACAGGATCGTGATGGGCACCGTGCCCGAACCGAGGAGCCTTGAGCAGCGTCGCTTCCGCCACTCGGAGCGAGTGGTCCCGGTGGACGAAGCGGAAGACGAGAAGGGCGCCTGAGGTCTGGCGCCGCACGAGCTGGTCGCCCGCATCTGTACAGTGCACCGGTGGAAGTGAGCCAAGTGCCTGAGCCGGCCTCGACGGCACGGCAACCCGGCGCCGATGATCGGACCCTGGTGGTGGTTCCGACGTTCAACGAGGCACTGAACATCATCGAGATCGTCGAACGCATCCTGCGCGTCGGCCCTGCATTCGAGGTGCTGGTGGTCGACGACAACTCCCCCGACGGAACCGCGCTTCTCGTCGAAGGTCTCACCCAGCAGCAACCACGCGCGCGCCTCATGCGCCGTACGTCGAAGTCAGGACGTGGCGATGCCGTGATGGCCGGCTTTCGCAGCGGGCTCGAGAGCGGGTCGTACGACCATTTCGCCGAAATGGACGCCGACCTGTCGCACGAGCCGGAGTCGTTGCCGGCGCTGCAGGCGGCTGCGCTGCACGCCGACGTCGTCATCGGCGCGCGATACGCCAAGGGTGGTGTCATTCGAGGCTGGGGGCCGCATCGACGGGCATGGAGCTGGCTGTCCAACCGCATCATCGCGCTCGTACTGCGTACGCCGACCTCCGACAACACCAACGGCTTCCGGCTCTACTCGAGGGCCGCAGTGGAGACGCTGGCAACCGCGAAGCTGAGGGAACGGGGCTTCATCGCGCTCTCGGAGTGGGCCTTCGTCCTCCAAAGAGCCGGCTTCCGGTTCGCCGATGTTCCCGTCGTGTTCACCGACCGCCAGCACGGGACGTCGAACATGAGCATGGCCGAGGCGCTGGGCGCGCTCAGGGCGCTCGCCCGGCTGAAGGTGCGCCGCCGCTGATCCGTGCGCCGTATGACATGCGCATCTGTGCGGGAGCGCGTGTGTCATGTCGGAAGGGCGAGCATCACCCTCTCTCCGCGCACGAATTGACTCCCACGGGTTCGCAGCGGCGAGGTGGGAGGGGAGTTCCAAGTTTTCCACGGCTGTCATACAATCTGGGGGAAACGATCTGTGGATAACCCCCTATCCAGGCTGGCCGATTGCTGGCAACGTGAGGCCTCATATGCCGTCCACCTCATCGGCCCTCTCGGCCAAGCTCATCTTCCCGACCAAGGAGATCGTCGAGGAGTACTACCTTCCGATCATCTACACCGCCTGCCGCACCTGCTATTCGGAGCAGGTGCCGGATAAGATCTGGGACAAGGCGGTCAGCCGCGACGTCGCGGATGAGAAGCAGCAGAACCTGGTTCGCAAGGTGATGGAGTCGGGCCACGGCTCGACGATCGAGCACGTCAACTTCACGTTCGCCATAAGCGGCGTGACGCGCACCCTTTCGCACCAGCTCGTGCGGCATCGCGCCGGCACGGCCTTCGACCAGCAGTCGCAGCGCTACGTCAGCTTCAAGCAGCGCGACAACTACACCGTGCCGGAATCGATCGCCAACGGCGACCTGCCCGACGACCTGGCGGGCCGCTTCGAGCGCGCCGTCGACGAGAACCTCGACCTTTACGGCCAGCTGCTCCAGGCCGAGGTGCCGGCCGAGGACGCCCGCTTCATCTTCCCGAACGCCATGCAGACGAACCTGATCATGACGGTCAACCTGCGGCAGCTCATCCACATGAGCGGCCTGCGCCTCTGCACGATGGCGCAGTGGGAGATCCGCCAGCTCTTCAAGCAGATTCGCCACGAGGTCTTCCGGGTGAGCCCGTTCTTCGGCAGCTTCCTGGTTCCGAAGTGCGTGCCGCTCGGCTACTGCGACGAGA
>CAYYDA010000180.1:0-3925 GCA_964470495.1 uncultured Steroidobacteraceae bacterium
GCGACTCCCCGACCACGGGTCGCGCGGCATCGCCATCGTCGGCACGTAACGCATAGCCGTCCATCGCGGAGTTTGCGAACGGCGGCACATCGTGCTCGGCGCTGAGCGACTCGTCCATGGGCACCCGACCAAGGGCGGCGGCGAGCGGCACGCGTTCGACATCGGTCTCTCCGATGCCGGCCAGGAGGCGCTCCAGCGCTTCGTCGACCGTGAGCATCGGGCTCAGACGCCCAGCTTCAGGCGCGCCTCGATGAGGCGCAGGATGCCGCGCCGCGTCACGAGGCCCAGCGGCGTGCGGTCCGTCGGTCCGAGGACCGGCAGCTGGCCGACCTCGCGCTCCTGGATGAGGCGGAGCGCATCGACCAACGGCTCGTCCGGCCCGATCGTGGCGAGGTCGCCGAAGCGGGTCATGATGTCGGTCACGCGCGCATCGGCCCAGGCTTCGCGCGGCAGCCGCTTCACGTCGCCAAGCGTGACCACCCCGGCGAGGCCCCCATCGTCGTGGCGCACCAGGAACGACCGGTCGTCCCCGCGCAGCATCCGCTCGCTGACGAGATCGGCGACCGATTCGTTCGGGGAGACGGCGGCCGGCGCTTCGTCCATGGCGTCGCGCACGCGAACCCCCGACAGCGATCGCTCCACGCCGGCCTGCTGCATGGTGGCCTCGGCCGCGGTGGCCAGGAACCAGCCGACCAGCGCCAGCCAGAGGCCGCTGCCGATGTCACGCGTGCGAAGCGCCCAGAAGATCCCACCGGCGACCATGAGGTAGCCCAGGACCCGTCCCACGATGGCGGCCTGGCGGGTGGCGGTGTTGGGGTCGCCACGGAGGCGCCACAGGATCGCCCGCAGGACGCGTCCGCCGTCCATGGGATAGCCCGGGACGAGATTGAACGCCCCCAGCACGATGTTGATCATGCCCAGCCAGCCGAGCAACGCTCGCGCCTCGCGCGACTCCACGATTGCCCCGATCCCGAGCAACGCCGCGCCGATGACCACGCTCGAGATCGGTCCGGCCAGGGCGATGAGGGCCTCCTCGCGCGGCGAGCGTGAGTCCGACTCGATGGTCGTGGCGCCGCCGAAGATGAAGAGCGTGATGCCGCCGACCTTCAGGCCCAGGCGACGCGCGACGAGGGCGTGCGAGAACTCGTGCGCCAGGACCGATGCGAAGAAGAGGAGCGCGGTGCCGGCGCCGAGAAGCCAGTACTGGCCTGCGGACCAGCCCGGGAAGAGGCGCGGGAAGAACGCATCGGCCAGGCTGAACGTCAGCAGGAACGCAATCACCAGCCAGCTTGGGTGTATCGAGAGGTCGATGCCGGCCAGCCGGCCGACCTTCCATCCTGAGCTCATGATGCGAGTCTAGATCAGGGTCGTGGAGGCGTCTGCGGCGCGTCCCGCCAGCGCCGGAAGCCGATGAACGTGACCACCAGCGCAGTCGCGACGATCGCGGCGCCAGCCGCGAGCGACGCGTCGAACCAGAAGCCATCCGGGAACAGGGTGATCAGCTTCGAGCCCGGCTCGAACAGGTACGTCCCTGGCGGGAAGAAGACCTGGTGGAAGGCCAGGAAGGCGGCGTCGAACGCGACCGCGAAGACGATCGCCAGGACCAGCGCCACGGCGCCGATCGTCCCGGCTGCGGTGAGCATGATGCGTCCCTGCCGGCGCGGCTCGCGACGCAGCCAGATCCCCGAAACGACGACCAAGACGAGCGCGCCGACCGTGATGCCGAGGAGCAGCTGCACGAGGCGCGACACGTCTCGCATGTGGGAGCGTTCACGATCGTTCAGGAGCGGCGCTTCCCCCTCGAAGGCGGCATCGAACGGTCCCTGGACGAAGAGGTCGCCCAGGATCTCGCCGGTGACGCGGTCGACCTCGGCCCGTGACGTGTCGAACGCCGCCGCCACGTCGTGGCGCGCCTGGAGCGCGGAGGTGAACAGGGGGTTGAACAGGAGGAGCGGGCCGGCGAGCGTGATCACGACCGCGAGCGCGATGCCGAAGAGAACGCCGATCGGCCCAGGCGCGGAGGTGAGCGGCTGCGACGCGGGAGCCGAGGAGTCCGTCAGAGCGCCATTCGGCCGGCGCCGATGACCATCGAGAGCAGCGTTCCGACGATGCTGATCACGATAGCGCCGAGCAATGCGGCGAAGAAATCGGCCACGGTCAGGCCGAGCGCCAGCTCGTTCGAGATCGCGCCCGTCAGCAGCAGCATCAGGGCATTGATCACGACCAGGAACAGGCCGAGCGTCATGATCGTGATCGGCAGGGTGAAGATGCGCAGGATCGGCTTCACGAAGGTGTTGACCAGGCCGAAGATGGCCGCCACCAGCACGAATTTCAGCCAGGCGTTCTCGGGCTCGAAGGCGAACTCCAGGCCGGGAACCAGGTACACCGCCGCGAAGAGCGCCGCCGCGTTGATCAGGAGCTGGACGATGCGATCCACGCGCGTAGCCTAGCCGATGCCGGGCGGCCCGGCGAGCAAGCGCCCCCGCACCCAGGCCCCGCGCACCATGTCGGGATGCGGCCGGAACACCAGGCGGCTGGCGAGATCGGCGGCCGCGGCGGGTGGATCGTCGTTCGGCAGCGGGCTGGTGACGCGCGGGTCGATCGCGATGACGTCGGCCTCGCGGCCGGCCTCCAGCGAGCCGATCGTTCCCTCGAGCCCGAGCGCGCGGGCTCCATCCAGCGTCCCGAGCCGGATCCAGTCGAGCGGGCGGAGCGCGGCGATCGTATCGGCGCGGCCGGTGAGCTCCAGGACGCGCTGCGTAACGGCCCCGGCCCGCATGACGCTGAAGATCGAGAGCTCGGGCCCGCCGGCGACGTCGCTGCCCAACCCCACGGTCATCCCCGCTGCGCGGTGCGCACCGAGCGGCATCATGCCGCTCGACAGGAACAGGTTCGATGCCGGGCAATGCGCCACGCGCGAGTCGCTCTCGACCAGGCGTGTGACCTCGCGCTGCGACAGGTGGATGGCGTGGGCAAGGATCGTGTGCGCCCCGAGGGCACCGGCGCGGTCGTAGACGTCGAGGTAGTCGCGCGCCTCGGGGAAGAGGCGGGCCACCTCGCCGATCTCGCCCTTGTCCTCGCTCAGATGCGTCTGCCAGTACGCGCCGTGCCAAGCGGCCAGGGTCGCGGACTCGCGCAGCATCTCCGCGGAGCAGCTGACGGCGAACCGCGGCGTGAACGCGTACGACAGCCGGCCGGCATCGGCGCCATGCCAGCGCGAGGCGAGCTCGTCCGATTGGCGCAGGCTGGTCTCCAGGATCTCGCCCGGATCGATGTCGGTGTCGTAGCTGAGGCGGTCCATCATCACCTTGCCGATGACGGCCCGGATGCCGTGAGCTTCCGCCGCCGCGAAGGCCGCATCGGTCGAGTCCTCCCACAGCGCAGCGTAGGCGACGACCGTCGTCGTGCCGGCGGCGGCGAACGCCCGGAAGGCAAGCGGCGCCTGGTGCTCCGCCACGGATCGGTCGTAGGCGCGCTCGAGCGGGAAGATGTATCGGTCCAGCCAGGTCAGAAGGTCGAGGCCGCTGCCGAGCCCCGCGTTCGGAATCTGGGGCAGGTGCGCGTGCAGGTCCACCATGCCAGGCATGAGCACGTGGGGGCGAATGTCCAGGACCGATGCCGGCGCCTCCGCGCCGGACGGCCAGGCGCCGGCGCGCGCGATGCGACCATCGGCGTCCACCTCGAGCACACCGTCGGCCTCGTCGAGCCACCCGTCGGCCAGCGGCGACAGGAGCCTGGCGCGGAGCGTGAACGGAGGTTGTGCCGGTAGCGGCGTCATCGGCGCCGATGCTACATGCGCAGGTGGGGTACCCTTACGGTTCTACCGTTAGGAGGCCTCTCATGGCCAGTGGCACCATCAAGAAGATCGTGGCCGATCGCGGCTTCGGCTTCATTACCGGCGAGGATGGCAAGGATTATTTCTTCC
>CAYYDA010000181.1:0-3917 GCA_964470495.1 uncultured Steroidobacteraceae bacterium
CCGCCCATGGGTTGCCCAGCGCGTGTCCCCGATTCCGGGATGCCCGGCCGGCGCGTCACCGTTGAGGTGATCGGTCAGGTTGGTCAGCTTGCCGGCCTTCTTCTCGATGAAGACCTCGCCGGCGTCGGTCAGGACGGCGATGCCGGCCGAGTCGTAGCCCCGGTACTCGAGGCGGCGCAGTCCCTCGAGCAGGATGGGGGCGGCGTCACGCGGCCCGACGTATCCGACGATGCCGCACATATGTTCTCCTCAGTTCAACCGTGCCTCTGCGAGCGTTGCGAGCTCGCGGGCGATGCGCTCGATCTCCGTCGCCTCGTCACCCTCGACCATGATCCTGATCTTGGGCTCGGTGCCGGATGGGCGAACGAGGATGCGTCCGCGGTCCCCGAGGTTCGTCGTGGCACGCTCGATGGCCACGGTGAGCTCGGGGTCGTCGTGCCAATCGTCCCGGCGACGGACGACCGAGTTTATCACCACCTGCGGGAGCCTCGGAATCTGAGCGGCGAGCTCGGAGAGGGGCTGGCTGGCCGCTCGCATGGCGCGTACGAGCTCGATTCCGGTCAGGATCCCATCGCCCGTCGTGGCGCGGTCACGGAAGATGATGTGTCCGGACTGCTCCCCGCCGAGGATGGCGTCGTCACGCTCCATCGCCTCGAACACGTGCCGATCTCCGACCGGGGTCCGGACCACGCTGCCACCCGCTGCACGCACGGCCCGCTCGAGGCCGCCGTTGCTCATGACGGTGACCACCAGGAGCCTGTTTCTGAGCGTGCCGTCCGCCAGCCGCGCCAATGCGCAGATTCCCATCACCGCGTCGCCATCGACGAGCTGCCCGCGCTCATCCACGCCGATCAGCCGATCCGCGTCGCCGTCGAAGGCCAGCCCGAGATCCAGCCCGGCGGCGGACACCGTCTCCGCGAGTCGCTCCGGATGGGTGGATCCGCAGCCGGCATTGATGTTCGTGCCGTCCGGCGACGCGAAGAGCACGGTGACCTCGGCGCCGAGCGAACGAAACACCTCCGGCGCAACGTGGCTGGCCGATCCGTTCGCGCAATCGATCCCGATGCGGAGGCCGACGAATGCGTCTCCGGCGATCTCGGCCAGGTGGCGCTCGTAGGCCGCGACCGCCCCGCGATCCGGCCGCGCGCGCCCGAGCTCGGCGTTCCGCCGATGCGGAATCGTCGACGGATCGTCGAGGAGGTTCTCGAGCTCGTCCTCCTGGGGTGGGCTGGCCTTCCGGCCTGCGATGATCACCTTGAGCCCGTTGTCCGGCGCCGCGTTGTGTGACGCGGAAACCATGATGGCGGCCGATCCGCCCTCTCCGGACGCGTGCACCAGGCACGGGGTGGTGACCACGCCGATATCCACGACGTCGACGCCGGCCGACGTGATCCCGGCGGTCAGGGCGGCGGTCAGCATTTCGCCGGATCGTCGCGTGTCGCGGCCGATCAGGACGCCAGGCCCGAGCTCCGCGAATTGATGCGCCACGGCGCGTCCCAGTCCGAGTGCGAGGTCGACCGTGACTTCGGATCCCACCACGCCGCGTATGCCGTCCGTGCCGAATCGCGTCCCCATCTACGGCGCGGGAGTGGGTGACGGCGTGGCGGGCGCCCGGATCGTGACCGACACGCTGCCCGGCGTGATATTGAGCAGGGTGACGCCTTCGGGAAGCGCGCCGATGGTCGGGTTCAGGTCGTAGGTCCCCGGCGCCAGTCCACCAGCATCGACGCTCGGCGTCACGTCACCGGCACCGAGGCCGGACAGCGCGCCGCCCGGCCCGCTCAGCGTGATCGTGAGCTGGTCGATGGCCGGCAGGCACTCGTTCACGCCAGCGCCGGCGCACACCACGCCGACCACGAACGTGCGGCTCGAGACGGAGGGCACGATCGTGGCCGTGACGGTCACCACCGGCTCCTGGCCGCCGGCAACCTCGACGTCCTGGGGAAGCTCGAGCGCGGCCTCGAAGACCTGGTCCTCCGACGCGCCGGCGATGCTGAGCGGCTCGGTCGAGACGCCGAGGATTGCGCTGAGCTCCTCGGGCGTGCCACGCAGCGTGACTGTCACCGGCTCGACCGCGAGCGACTCGAGCGCGAAGCCCGGGGCCGGCGTGCCCTCGATATCCGGGCGGATCGTCACGGTCTGTGTCGTTTCGGTGGCCCGGACATCGATCTGGACCGAGACCGTCTCAGGCTCGATGTCGAGCAGGCCGCTCCCCACCTCCTGTCCCTGCACGTCGACCGCGACGAGATCCACGGGACTATTGACGTCGATCTCCGAATCGTCGATCCGGACTCTCGCGACGACCCGGTCGACGGCGCTCACCACGGACGCCGCGCCGCGGATGCGGACCTCCTCGTCACTGACAACCGGCTCCGCGATCTGGAGGCCTTCTGGCACCTCCCCGGGGTCGACCTCGACGGGAACGGTCCGTACCTCGACCCGGTCGATCTCGACTCGAACGGTGGGAGGCAGGATGTCGAGCACCTCGACACCGTCCACGATGGGACCGACCTCGACATCGAGAACCTGCGGCTCGGGGGCGCGTGTCATGTCGTACGCGGAGAGGTCGACGGTCGCGGTGAATGCCTGGTCGGTGATCGTGGTCGACAGGTCCTGCGATGCCCGATAGCGCACCTCGGCGAGGCCGAGGTCCCCGCTCATCACGATCGAGTTGGGGGGCGCGTTCACGCCACCGACGCGAACGTTGATGCGGTCCTCCTCGAACGAGCCGGAGAACACGAGCCCCGTGTAGAGGACGGTGGCCAGCAGAACGGCCGAGAGCTTCAGGTGCCAGTTGCGCAGCAGGATTCCCATGTCAGCGCCTCAGCGTGTCGACGCCGCGAGGTTCCGGGCCGGTGCTCGTCACCACGCGCGCCTCGGGGTCGAGCGGCTCATCGGGCTCGCCGCCCCGCCGTCCAACCTGCCAGCGGCCGTCGATCGAGCGACGCATGAAGGGGACCGCGCGACGGGGCGCCTGCGGGCGGATCAGGCTGAAGATGCGCCTTCGCAGCTGGTCCTCGGTGAGGTTGCGCTCGATCCGGCCCCGGACGACGAGGCTGATCGAGCCCGTCTCCTCGCTGACCACGACGACGACCGCATCGGTCTGCTCGCTGATGCCGATGGCCGCGCGGTGCCGCGTCCCATATCGCTCGGAGTCGAGCACGTTCTGGCTCAGTGGCAGGAGCACGCCCGCCGATGAGATCTTCTCGCCCGAGATGACGACCGCCCCGTCGTGGAGTGCGGTGCCGCGGTAGAAGATCGTCACCAGCAGCTCGGCCCGCAGGTCCGCGTGAACGGGCACGCCCGATTCCGCCGCGAGATCCTGGAGCCCTGTCTCACGCTCGAGCACGATCAGCGCTCCGTGGCGCGACCCGGCCAGGATGCGCGCGGCGCGGCTGATCTCGCGGGCCACCCGCTCGGCCGCGGCCACCTCGGTACTGACGAAGAACCGATTGACCGATCCGATGCGGCCGATCTGCTCGAGCGCGCGGCGCAGCTCCGGCTGGAACACGACCACGACCGCGAAGAGGCCGACCACCGCGGCCGTCTCCATGAGGCGGCGCAGGAGGTCGAAGCTGAACAGGATGGCGCCCAGGTAGACGAGGTACAGGATCGACAGGCCGATCACGATCCGCACCGCGCGCGTGCCGCGGATCAGGATGAAGAGCCAGTAGATGACGATCGCCACCAGCCCGATGTCGATGATCGACGTCCAGCTGCGCAGATAGCTTTCGAAGAAGTCGCGGATCGCGTCGATCACGGTGGAATTGGTGCCTGCGGGGTGCGGCGAAGCGGCTCGATGATACCAAAGAGCCCCGGCGATCCCGCCGGGGCTCATCGGTCTGGCGTCGGTTGACGAGGCTAGCGCTTGGTGTACTGCGGCGCCTTGCGGGCTCGCTTGAGCCCGAACTTCTTGC
>CAYYDA010000182.1:0-3913 GCA_964470495.1 uncultured Steroidobacteraceae bacterium
AGCCGCGCGTGCCGTACTGGCCGCGGATGCCGGGGTAGCTGCGCCGCTGCGTCTCCGTCTCGCCGTTGGCCGTGGCGTTCATCTGCGCCCCGCACTCGACGATGTGCTGATCGATCCGATGGCCCTCGCTGCTCACCAACCACTTCGTCGTGTCCCACAGGTCGTAGGCGGCGAGCGCGATGTCGGCGCCGTGCTCCTTCATCGTCCGCGTGGCCGCCACCAGCATGTCTCCCTTCTCGGCGAGCGGGACGCCGAGCGGGTCCTCGCGAACCTCGTTGGCCCAGCTGTCCTGCCTCACCTCGACCGGCGCGAGCTCGAGGTCCGGCCCGGAGACCGATGCGGAGGCCTGCGCGATGGCTGCCGCCTGCGCGCCGGCCTGGGTTGCCGCCTCCCTGGTGAGATCGGCGGTCGAGTAGAACCCCCAGCCAGAGCCGATGAGGGCACGCACCCCGATTCCCACGGACGTCTGCTGGGTCAGCTCCTCAACTTCGCCGTTGCGGGCGCCCATCGATTCGTGTCGGCGATCCATGACCCGCGCATCGGCGTAGCGCGCTCCGGCCGCCAGCGCGGCCTCGACCGCGGCTTCTGCGTAATCGAACATGCGCAAAGGGTAGCCGGGCTCAGTCGGTGCGGCCCGGTCCCGCTGCGATCCCGCCCCCGGCGCGATGAGCGGCATCGGCGCGCTCGACCGGCTCCTGCCAGTTGATCTCGGTGATGCGGCCCGGCGGGAACTCGCCGTCGGGCGGCACGATCCCCTCCTCCGCCTCAAGCGGGATGCCGATCGGCGCGACCAGGTAGCGGCCGGCGAGCCGCCGTGCGTCGCGGTCGAGCGCGAAGCCGGCCTTGGCGCGGTGGAAGGTGACCGTGAGGTCCGCCGCAACGACCGGGGTGGAGCGCGATCCGCCGGTGAGATCGATGCGCGTCGGCGTGTCGACCGCCAGGACGGAGATCGGGCGGCCGGCGGCCTCGGCGTGCGTGCGCGTCGCGTTGATCAGGTCGACGGCCGTCGAGATCGGCTCACGAAGGGGTCCCGAGGCGCCGGAGCCGAGAAGGGCGTCGATGAGCAAGGTGGCATCGGCGATGCGCTCGCGCAGGCGAAGCAGAAGCTCGGGGGTTGGCGCCACGAAGAGCTCAAGCGAGCCCGCCGAGGCCATCGCCTGGAGCACGGTCCAGTTGTGACCGGCCGACCGCCTTGACAGCTTCGAGGCGTCCCCCACCAGGATGGCGAGCACTGTGCGGCCGGTCGCCGCAAGCCGCCGGGCCGCGACGAAGCCGTCGCCGCCGTTGTTGCCGAGGCCGCACAGGACGACCACCAGCGGGGCGCGGACGAGCGGACCGCCAGGACCCCGGACCCCCTCGGCCAGGCGCCCGAGCTCGGCCTGGGCAACCTCGGTCACCGCAGCGCCCGCCGACTCCATCAGGGCGTCCTCGGGGAGGCCCAGCTTGAGGGCGGCCTCGTCGATGCGCGCCATCTCATCGGCGCCGATGAGGACGGGAACGCCGCGCTCCGCGCGCGCGGCAGGATCGGTCACGGAAGGGCTAGAGGCTCTTGAGGTAGGCGACGATGGAGTCGATCTGCTCCGGCGTGAACTGATCGCCGAATGCCGGCATGCCGCCGCGATCGAGCCCCTCCGTCTCGGGCGTCGTCCCGTCGATCCAGAGCGCAATCCAGTCGTCGGGATGCTCGGCGGCGAGCTCCTGCAGGTTCTCGCTGACCGGGCCGTCCTCGACGCCGAGCAGGCTCGGGAAGTTGCCAGACCCGGAGAAGTCCGAACCGTGGCACGTGACGCACGAGGGCTGCGCGTTGGCGACGAGCTGCTCACCGACCGCCGGGTCGGGCTCGCCGGACGAAGCCGGCGCCGAGGCGCTGGACCCCGGAATGGCGAAGGCCGGGTTCTGGCCGACGAGGTTCGAGAGCAGGTACACCCCGCCGACAAGGAAGACGAAGACGGTGAGGCCGATCGCCCACGGCGGTACGCCGCCGGAGCGCGACTCGATCGGCGTGTGGACGGTCATCGGTTCCTCAATGCCCGGCCGCCGCGGGGGCGGTGGTGGCGGGGGTGGCCGGCACGGCGTACTCGACCGGCTCGCCGCTGGTGTACATGAGGAACAGGTTCAGCAGGAAGGCGAGCCCGGCCAGGGCGGCCATCCCGAAGCCGAGGAACGCGACGGCGCGGTAGACCAGCAGCACGGCGTCAACCTCATCCGGCGCGGTGCCTGCCGCCAGGAGCGAGCCCTCGGCCATCCCCCCGCCCATGAGCGCCAGGCCGGCCAGCGTCACGCCGCCGAAGGCAAGCCACAGCTGCGCGCCCGACAGGAAGCCGCCTCCCCACGCTCGCCGCAGGATCCTCGGCAACGCGTGCTCGGCCAGGGCGAACGCCGCGAAGGTGAACGTGCCATAGGCGGCCCACAGGAAAACGCCGCGCTCCCAATCGGTCCGGCCCACGAGCTCCTGCACGGTCCGCAGGGAGCCGATCGCATCGAGCAGGCTCACCGCCAACAGGAACACGATCGACACCGCGGCAAAGGCCACGGTCCCGGAGCCGAAGAGAAGCGCCCATCGGCCGCGCATCGTCTGGACGAGGTTGATCACGGTGAGCGCCGCGGGCACCAGGAGCAGCATGTTCGCCACGTTGCCGAGGCTGGTGATCGCGAACGGGATGCTGATGTCCACCAGCGTGGCCAGCCCGGCGGCCGGCGCCAGCACCAACCAGGTCAGGAAGCTGAGCATGCCGATGCCGGCCGAGGCCAGGGGCTGGCCGGTGGCCCGCGGCACGACGTAGTGGAGCACGGCGTACGCGATCCCGAGCAGCCACATGACCGGTATCGCCCGCTCGACGAAGGCCGATGCCAGCGCGACCGGCAGCTCCTGAAGGTTGAGGATCCACTCGAGCAGGCCGACGAGCGCGTTCAGGCCGGTCAGGCCGGCGAGCGCGAGGAGCGCGACTGCGGCGAACCAGAGGCTCACGTAGCCGGTGCGGAGTGACGCCGCGGCCGTCAGCAGGAATACCCCGGTCACGATGAGCGCGCCGGTCGCCAGGCCACCATCGATGAGCCACGGGAGCGCTGCGAGCGGCGCGTTGGGCCCGAGGTCGAAGACGTAGAGCGCCGCGATCCCGCCGGCAAGCGACATGTTCCACGCGAGGAGTCCCAGCATGAGCAGCGGCTCCATTGCCATTCGCCGGCCGATCAGGCGCGGCGTCATGAACGCGACCGCTGCGAACCCGGCGTTGCTGAGCCAGCCATAGACCGATGCGTTGACGAACGCGTAGTCGACCCGGCGCTGGTCGAACTCAAAGCTGAACCCGAAGAGCAGCGGGAACGAGAACTCGAGGGTGACGAGGCGCATCCCGATCGCCAGCGTTCCAAGCCCGGTCGCCACGGCCAGCCAGAGCGCCGCGGCGATGAAGAAGCCAGTGGCCGCGCTGTCGGGAGCGTCGGGAATCAGCTTGCGACGCCGCTTCGGCGGCTGGTCATACGGTCGCAGCTTTTTGGGATTCACCGTCATCGGGCGCGTCGACCCTCCTGGGGGCTCGCTCTCGGGGCGGAGTAGGCCGCCGCATTGTACCGAACCGCGTGTGCGAGGCGGGACCATCATGACGGGAGCGCCGTCGAAGCCGCCGGCGCCCGTTCGTCGAGGCATGAGGAGGTGACCGAGGGTGATCACGGAGCTGTTCCCGATCATATCCACGCAGGACATGGGCCGGGCGATCGGCTTCTACCACCGGGACCTGCTCGGTGGCGCCGTCGCCTATGAGTTTCCGGGACCCGACGGTCAACCTGCCTACGTCGGCCTCGACCTGGGTTCGTCGCACCTGGGGATCGGGCTCAGCACCGACGTCACCGGCGGCCCGCTCCCTCGGCCGATCAGCCTGTGGGTCTACACCGATGACTGCGACGCCACCGTGGAGCG
>CAYYDA010000183.1:0-3879 GCA_964470495.1 uncultured Steroidobacteraceae bacterium
ATCATCGCCTGCCTCGACGTGACCGACGGGCGGGTCGTCAAGGGCACCCGTTTCGTCGACCTCGTGGATGCCGGTGACCCGGTCAAGCTGGCTGCCCGCTACGGAGCCGAGGGCGCCGACGAGATAACGATCCTCGATATCGGTGCAACGGTCGACGCGCGCCCGGCGCTGCTCGACCTCATCTCGCGCGCGGCAACGGCGCTCGACGTGCCGCTGGCGGTCGGCGGTGGGGTCCGCAGCGTCGACGACGCTGCCGCGCTGCTCGACGCGGGCGCGGACAAGGTCGCGGTCAACTCGGCCGCCCTGAGCGATCCGTCGTTGGTCGAGCGGCTCGCCGGACGCCTCGGCTCGCAGTCGGTGGTTGTGGCGATCGACGCTGCGCGCGTTGCGGGGACGGACTCCTGGCGCGTGCGGTCGGTTGCCGCGACCGAAGAGACCGGCCGGGATGCGGTGGCGTGGGCGCGAGAGGCGGTCGAGCGCGGCGCGGGAGAGCTGCTCGTCACGAGCATCGACCGCGATGGCACGCGGTCCGGCTACGACCTTGCGCTGAACCGCGCCATCGCGACCGAGGTGCGCGTTCCGGTCATCGCCTCGGGCGGCGCGGGGAGCGCCGACGACGTGGCCGACGTGCTCGACGCTGGCGCGGCGGCGGCTCTGCTGGCATCGACGCTCCATTTCGACATCCTGCGCATCGGCCCGCTCAAGGACGCGCTGGCGGCCCGCGGCCTCAGCGTGCGGATACCCTCGCCAGCGCCGACACCCGAGGAGGTTGCCGCATGGCTTGGATGAGCGACCGCCGGCCGAACTGGTCGCGAGGAGACCTGCTTCCCGTCGTTGTGACCGATGCCGCTGGCGGCGGGCTGCTCATGCTTGCATGGGCCAACCGCGAGGCGGTCGACGCCACCGAGCGCACCGGCGAGGCCCACTTCTGGTCGCGCTCGCGCGACGAGCTATGGCGCAAGGGCGCGACCAGCGGGAACACGATGCGCGTGGTCGGCATCGCGGTCGACTGCGACGCCGATGCCATCGCCTACCGGGTCGAGCCGGCTGGGCCGGCGTGCCACACCGGCGCGAGGTCCTGCTTCGACGGCGCGGACCGCTTCGACCTGCGAGCGCTCGAGCACGTGATCGGTGACCGGCGCGACGCCGATCCGGCGCAGTCGTACACGGCCCGGCTCCTGGTCGGCGGCTCGCGGCGTCCGGCCGAGAAGGTGACGGAGGAGGCCGGCGAGCTGTCCGCCGCCGCGCTTGCCGGCACCGACGACGAGGTGGTGGCCGAGGCCGCCGATCTGCTCTACCACGCGCTGGTGCTGCTGGCGTCGAGGCGGATCGGCCTGGCTGCGGTCGAGGACGAGCTGGCGCGTCGCCATGCTGCGGGCTAGGACGCGGCGATCACCCTGACCGGACCGAGGTCGGCCGCCTCGAGCTCGGTGCGCAGTGTCGCCGCATCGCCGGTGAGCAGGATGAGCGCCTCGTCCGGTCGAACCAGCTCGCGTGCGACGGCATGCACCTCGGCGGTGCCGACCGCCTCGAGCTTGTCGCGGTACGTGTGCCACCAGTCGTCGGGCAGGTCGTACACGGCGAGCGGCTCGATGGCGCCGGCGATCCCGCCTGTCGTCTCGAAGCGAAGCGGGAAGACGCCGACCAGGAAGTCGCGCACCTCTGCCAGCTCATCCTCGGTCGGGGCGGCCTCGCGGATACGCTCGAGCTGGCCGATGAGCTCGCGGATGGCGTCGACCGTCACCTCGGTCTGCACGGCCGCGCTGGCGGTGAATGGGCCGGCGGCGCGGCGCGGATCGAAGGCGGCACGCGCGCCGTACGTGTAGCCGAGCTCCTCGCGCAGCCGCAGGTTGAGGCGGCTGCCGAAGACGCCGCCGAGGAGCGCCGCCATCACCATGGCCGGGAAGAAGCGCTCGTCCGCACGGTTGATCCCGAGGTGGCCGACGCGCAGCTCGCTCTGGACCGATCCCGGGCGATCGACCAGCACGACCCGCCGACCTCCGCGCTGGGCGGGCGCGATCGTGCGATGCCCCGGCCCAGTGCCCTCCCATCCGCCCAGGTGCCGTTCCACGGCCGCGAGCGTCGCGTCCGGGTCGATGGCGCCGGCGATCACGATATCGGCCACGTTCGGGGCGTAGTGGGTGGCGTGGAACGTGCGGGCATCGTCGAGTGTCAGCGCCTCGATCGTCTCCGGCGTCCCGGCGGAGAGGCGGCCGTATGGCACGTCGTCGCCGAAGACCCAGCGCAGGAAGCTCTCGTCGGCCAGGCGGCCGGGATCGGCGCGGGCCTGGAGGATGTCGTTCAGCCGCTCGGCCTTGAGCCGATCGAACTCCTTCGGGTCGAAGCGCGGCGTGAGGATCATCTCGGCCAGCAGTGTCAGGCCCTCGTCGAGCTTGCTGCCGAGCGCCGTGAAGCCGGCACGGGCGCTGTCCCACGACGACTCGCTGCCGACGTCGATCCCAAGGCGCTCGGTCGTCTCCGCGAAGTCCGCGGCGTCGAGGCGGCGCGTGCCGGTCACCAGCAGCTGAGCGGTGAGGGCGGCGATGCCGGCCTGCGCCTCCTCCTCGGTGGCCGCCCCGGCATCGGTCAGGAGGTGAATCGAGACGAGCTCGCGGTCGGGGAGCGGCACCAGCCAGACGCCGAGCCCATTGGCCAGCCGGTGGCGCGCGAAGTCTGGAAACCGATACGGTCGCGGCGACCCGGCGATCGGCCGTGCGATCACGACGCCGCCTCGGCGGGCACGAAGGTGAGCGCCACCCGGTTGTCCGGGCGCAATGAGTCGCGAAGCGCCCCCGCCACGCGGCCCGCGTCGACGGCCTCCCAGCGGCTGATCTCGGTGTTGATGCGCTCCGGCTCGTCGAAGAGGCAGGTGTACATGCTCAGCCGATCCGCGCGCTCGCTGATGCGCTCCAGCGCCCCGGCGAAGTGTGCCGCGTGCAGGTTGCGGACGCGCTCGAGGTCCGCATCGCTCGGCCCGTCGGTGGCGAGGCGATCGATCTCCGCCAGCGTGGCAGCCTCGAGCGCCTCCGTCGTCACGCCCGGCCGGGCCGTGACCCACAGCGCGAACATGCTCGCGCCGCCGACGATCGGGAAGACGAAGACGCTGGCGTCCTGCGCCAGGCGCTGCTCGCGCACGAGGCTGGCGTACAGCCGTGAGGCACGGCCGGCGCCCAGGATGTCGGCGGCCACGTCGAGCGCGTCGAATGCATCGGTCCCGAACGGTGGGGATCGGTGCGCCAGGTAGATTCGCGGCAGTGGCACCTGGTCCGGGACCGTCTCGCGCACCTCCTGTCCGAGCAGCGGCTCGACGCTCATGTCCGGTGGCGGCGGCAGCGCCGGATTGGCCGGGATCGGCCCGAAGTGGCGCTCGATCATCGTCATGGCGGCATCGGCCTCGAAGTCGCCGGCGACGGTCAGCACGGCGTTGTTCGGCGCGTAGTAGGTCGAGAAGAACTCGCCGACGTCCTCCAGCGAGGCCGCGGAGAGGTCCTCCATCGAGCCGATCGTCGAATGGTGGTACGGGTGCGACTCGGGGTAGACGAGCGCCTGCATCCGCTCGTCCCACGAGCCGTAGGGCTGGTTGTCGACGCTCCAGCGACGCTCGTTCTTCACGACGTCACGCTGGTTGTCGAGCTTCTCCTGCGTCATGGCCGGCAGCAGGCTCGCCATCCGGTCGGCCTCGAGCCACAGCGCCAGCTCGAGCTCGTGGCCCGGCAGCGTCTCGAAGTAGTTCGTCCGATCCAGCCAGGTCGAGGCGTTCAGCGTGCCGCCGGCGGCCTGGACCAGGCTGAAGTGCTGCCCCTTCTCCACGTTTGCGGAGCCCTGGAACATCATGTGCTCGAACAGGTGCGCGAAGCCGGTCTTGCCGGGCTTCTCGTG
>CAYYDA010000184.1:0-3873 GCA_964470495.1 uncultured Steroidobacteraceae bacterium
AGCTGGCGTCCGGCCAGGCGGCGAGCTGCTCGGCCATCACGTCGCCCGCGTGGCCGGCCGCAAGCGCTCGCACCGTCAGCCGACCGCGCAGGCCTGCGATGACCTCGAGCGTCTGGCTGCCGATGGATCCGGTCGAGCCGAGGACGGCGACGCCCGTCACGCCACGCGGCCCGCCGCCAGCAGCGCGTAGCCCGCCAGGACGGGTGCGGCGAACATGAACGAGTCGACGCGGTCGAGGATCCCGCCGTGGCCGGGCACGAGGAAGCCCGACTCCTTCCGTCCGGCCGCGCGCTTGAGCATCGACTCGGCGAGGTCGCCGGCCTGGGCCGCCAGTCCGACCAGCGGACCGATGATCAGCGGGTGCCACGGATCGAGGCCGATGAGGAATGCGCCGATGCCCGCGGCCACGGTCGCCAGCATCAGCCCACCCGCAAGTCCCTCGACGGTCTTCGACGGGCTGATGTGCTCGACCAGGCGACGGCGACCCAGCCAGCGGCCGGTCAGGTAGGCGCCGGTGTCGTAGCCCCACACCACCAGGACCAGCATCAGGGCCCAGGCGACGCCCGAGCCCAGTCCGAACGGGCCCACGGGCGTGCTCGGCCCGCCACCGCCGGGCGCCAGGTGGGCGACGAGGGCGATGGCCGGGAGCAGGAGGCCGACGTACGCGACGCCGAACGAGGTCATGGCCCACGTCATGAACCCGGCGCGCGGGTCCGAACGGGTGAACCCGGCCGCGGCGAGAAGCAGGATGGCGGCGATCACCGACGCAGCCACCAGCCCAGGCGGGTCGAGCGCGGTGACGAGGTGCGAGACGACGCCTCCGACGCTCTCGTCGTTGGTCGTGACGAGCCCGGCGGCGGTGATTCCCATGCCCGCCACGATCGTGAGCATCTGTGGCGGCTCGTGCCCCGCGGCGTCGAGCAGGCCGACCAGCTCGACCAGGGCCAGGAAGGCGGCAACGCCGACGAGCAGCGACATCCACGGCTCCCCGAGCAGGACGATGGCCAGGATGATCGGCGCCAGCACCGCGGCCGTGAGCACCCGGGTCCTCAGCATTGCCCTAGCCCCCGAAGCGCCGGTCACGGCGCACATACTCGGCCAGCGCCTCGTCGAAGTCCGCCTCGGCGAAGTCGGGCCAGAACTTTGCGCAGAACACCAGCTCGGCGTATGCGGCCTGCCAGAGCAGGAAGTTGCTCGTGCGCTGGTCGCCGCCGGTGCGGATGACGAGGTCCACGTCCGGCTGCCCGGACGTGTACAGGTGCTCCGCGAAATGGTGCTCATCGATCGCGTTCGGATCGGCCCGAGCGGCCACCAGGGCACGGGCGGCGTCGACGATCTCCGCACGTCCCGAGTAGTTGAAGCAGATGTTGAGCGTCATGCGCGTGCCGCCGCTGGTGCGGTCCTGGGCGGAGCGAATCGACCGCTGGACGTCGGCGGGTGCCTCGTGCAGGCGGCCGATGACGCGCACCCTGACGCCCTCCTCGATGAGCTCATCGGTGTACTGCCGCACGGCTCCGTCGATGAGGCCGAACAGTCCCGACACCTCGTCCTCGGGCCGGGCCCAGTTCTCGGTGCTGAACGTGTAGACCGACAACGTCTCCACCCCGGCATCGCGGGCGCGACGCACGATCGGGCGGATGGCCTCGATCCCCTGGATGTGCCCGGCCAGGACAGGCAGGCCGCGCGCGCGCGCCCATCGGCGGTTTCCGTCGGCGATGATCGCCACGTGCCGGGGTCGGACCTCGCCCGGCACCGTCAGACCTCCAGGATCTCGGCTTCCTTGCGGTCGGCGCGGGCGTCGATCGCCTCGACGTGCCGGTCGGTCAGCTTCTGCAGGTGCTCGAGCTCGCGGCGCTCCTCGTCCTCCGAGAGGTCCCCGTCGCGCAGCGCCTTCTTGAGCTGGTCGGCAGCCTCGCGTCGGTGGTTCCGCACCTCGACACGGGCCTCCTCGGTTCGGCGGCGGACCTGCTTGACCATCTCCTTGCGCCGATCCTCCGTGAGCGGTGGCACGTTGAGTCGCACCACCGTCCCATCGACGTTTGGCATGAGGCCGATGTCGCTCTTCGTGATCGCCTTCTCGATCGCCGACAGGACAGATCGGTCCCACGGCTGGATGACGATCAGGTGCGGATCCGGCGTGCTGATGCCGGCCACCTGGTTGAGCGGGGTCTGCGCGCCGTAATAGTCGACCGTGATGCGCTCCACGAGCGCGCTCGTGGCTCGGCCGGTGCGGATCCCGGCGAAGTCCCGTTCCATGGCCTCGATGGCACGCTGCATCTTCGGTTCGATGGCGGTCAACGACTCGTGCGGCATCGGGTCATTCTCCTGAGATCAGCGTGCCGATCCGTTCGCCGGCGATCGCCCGCGTGATGTTGCCGGGCACCGTCAGGTCGAAGACGACGATCGGCATCTCGTTGTCCATTGCCAGGCTCACGGCGGTCGCATCGAGTGCCTGGAGCCGATTGCTCAGCAGGTCCGTGTAGTTGATCTGGCTGTAGCGTTGGGCGTTGGGATGCGTCTCGGGGTCGGCATCGTACACCCCGTCGACGCGGGTGCCCTTCAGGATGACCTGGGCGTGCACCTCGACGGCGCGCAGCGTTGCCGCCGTGTCGGTCGTGAAGTACGGGTTGCCGGTGCCGGCCACCATCACAACCACGCGGCCCTTCTCCAGGTGCCGCTCGGCGCGGCGGCGGATGTAGGGCTCGCAGATCTCGTTCATGGCGATGGCGCTCATCACTCGCGTGGGGGTGCCCGACTGCTCGAGCGCGTCCTGGATGGCCAGGCCGTTCATGACGGTCGCCAGCATGCCCATGTAATCGCCGGTCGAGCGGTCCATACCGCGCGCGCTTGCCGCCAGTCCGCGGAAGATGTTCCCGCCGCCGACGACGATCGCGATCTCGGTGCCATCACGCTTGGCCTCGGAGATCTGGGCCGCGATGCGGCGAACGACCTCCGGATCGATTCCGTACTCGCTCTCGCCCATGAGCGCCTCGCCGGAGAGCTTGAGCAGCACCCGACGCGGCGACGCAGGGACCGCGCTGGCGGCCGGCTCGGCCATCGGTCAGGAGGCCTCGTCGGTCTCGGGCGGCGCCGTCTCACCGACGGCCATGCGCGCGAATCGCGCGACCCGGATGTTCTCGCCCAGCAGCGCCACCTTCTCGTTGATCAGGTCGGCGATCTTGAGATCGGTGTCGCGGTAGGGCTGCTCGAGCAGGCAGATCGCCTCGAGCCACTTGTTCAGCTTGCCCTCGACAATGGTCGGAATGCGATCGGCCGGGCGTCCGTCGCGCTCGGCGTCCACGGCGAACAGCCGCATCTGCTCCTCGATCACCTCGGAGGGGACGTCGTCGCGGCTGACGTAGACCGGCGCCATGCCGGCGACCTGGATCGCGAGGTCACGCGCCAGCTGCTGGAAGTCATCGGTGCGAGCCACGAAGTCGGTCTCGCAGTTGAGCTCCAGGAGCACGCCGAGACGCGAGCCGTGATGGATGTAGCTCGTCACGATCCCCTCGCGGGCGGCGCGGCCCGCCTTCTTGGCAGCCGTCGAGAGGCCCTTCTCGCGCAGCCAGAGCGCGGCCTTCTCGTAGTCGCCGCCGGATGACTCCAGCGCGCGTTTGCAGTCCATGATGCCGGCCCCGGTCTGCTCCCGGAGCTTCTTCACGTCCTCTGGCTTGATGGTCGCCGTGTTCGTCATGTTCCTTCCGTCCGTCCGCCGCTAGACGCGGGGCTCCTTGGTGTGCTCGTGGATCTGGCGCTCGTGCTCCCGATCCGGGTTGTGCTCCGGCTCGCCTTCCTCGATGTGGGCGGCGCGCCGGGCTCGGGCCTTGCGCTCCTCTTCCTCGTCGTCCTCCGGCTCGGGCTCGAAGACGAGCG
>CAYYDA010000185.1:0-3852 GCA_964470495.1 uncultured Steroidobacteraceae bacterium
CGGGCCTTGCGCTCCTCTTCCTCGTCGTCCTCCGGCTCGGGCTCGAAGACGAGCGCCTCACCGGTCGCGAGCGCAGCGGTGTAGTCGGCCTCGGACGTCAACGTCGCATCGTCGACGGGCGGCATCGCCTCGGCCTGCTCGAACTCCTCGTCAAGCAGTGCCTGTCGCTCCTGCTGGGCGACGCTGGCCGCGTCGGCCACGAAGCTGCAGATGAGGCGCACCGAGCGAATCGCATCGTCGTTGGACGGAATGACCCAGTCGATGAGATCCGGGTCGCAGTTCGTGTCGGTCATCGCCACGATCGGGATCTCGAGACGGCGCGCCTCGGCAACCGCGATCGCCTCTCGGTGAGGGTCCACGATGAACACGGCGCCGGGCAGGCGACGCATCTTGCGGATGCCGCCGAGCGCGGCGTCGAGCTTGTTGATCTCCTCGGTGAGCTTCGTTGCCTCTTTCTTCGTGAGGCGCTCGAACTCGCCCGCCTCGCGCCTGGCCTCGAGCGCCTCGAGGCGCTGGATGCGACGCTTGATGGTGGTGAAGTTCGTCAGCATGCCGCCGAGCCAGCGGGTGTTGACGTAGTGCTGGCCGGACCGCTGCGCCGCCTCGGAGAGCGCGTCCTGGGCCTGCTTCTTGGTACCGACGAAGAGGACGCTCTCCCCGCGCCGTACCGTCTCGCGGATGAACGCGAGGGCGGCGTCGAGGCGCGACACGGTCTGCGCCAGGTCGATGATGTGGATGCCGTTGCGCTCGGCGAAGATGTACTCGCGCATCTTCGGGTTCCAGCGTCGCGTCTGGTGCCCGAAGTGGACGCCCGCTTCGAGCAGCTGCTTCATGGTTGTGGCAGCCAAAGAAAACCTCCGGTTCTTTCCTCCGCCCGGCATCGGCTCCGGTGGCCAACCGTCTGCGACGTGATCGCGACGGCACCGAGGACCAGCAGGATCCGCCGAGCGTGTGTGATAGCTCACGCAGAGGCGCGAGCTCCCGAATTGTACCAGAACTGCCGCTTCAGGCCCCAAGCGGGGTCCGGCCTCACCACCATTGCACCACACGGTACCGAAGTACTCCTGAGCCCACGCGCAGGTACCTTGACCCTCCCCGGATCGCTCCTAGCATCCGCCCGCGTCGTGCAGCGACCGCCCTGATCAGTCGCGCATCGCCGGCACCTGCACCCGGAGGAACGATCCTGTTGCACCAATCCAGGCTGATAGCTCCCATCGCGGCCCTGGCCACCGCGCTCGTGGTCGGCCCCATTCTGGCCACCGTCGTCCTTGCCGCCGATCCCACCGTCGTCGTCAAGCACGGTGACACGCTGACCGGCATCGCCAAGCGAAGCGGGATCGACCTTGCGACCATCGTCGCGCTGAACCAGCTTCCCGATCCGAACCGCATCTATCCCGGCCAGCTGCTGCGCATCGGGATCGATTCCGTTGGCGCGCCGGCCGCACCAGCGGCCGCAGCACCGGGCGAGGCACGGGTGCACGTCGTGGCGCGCGGCGAGAACCTGACGCGCATCGCCGGGCACTACGGCGTCACGGTCGCGGCCATCGTGCAGGCCAACGGCATCGCCAACCCCAGCCGCATCATGGGCGGCCAGCGCCTCGTCATCCCGGGGCCTGCGGCGGCACCATCCGCGCCGTCTGCGCCGGCCGCACCAGCGGCCGCAGCACCGGGCGAGGCACGGGTGCACGTCGTGGCGCGCGGCGAGAACCTGACGCGCATCGCCGGGCACTACGGCGTCACGGTCGCGGCCATCGTGCAGGCCAACGGCATCGCCAACCCCAGCCGCATCATGGGCGGCCAGCGCCTCGTCATCCCGGGGGTCGCGGCGGCCGTGTCCGCCCCCGCGGCCGCGGCGATGCCGGCGTCCCTAGCCGCCCTCGTCGGGCAGCGCGACGCGGTGCGCCAGGTGATCGTCGAGGAGGCCAACCGGTACGGCGTACCCGTCGCGTTCGCGCTTGCGGTCGCGTGGCAGGAGTCCGGCTGGCGGGAGGGCGTGGTCAGCTCGGCGGGTGCCGTCGGCGTCATGCAGCTCATGCCGGCGACCGCCGTGTGGGTCGGCGACGCCATGCTCGGCCACCCCATCGACATCAACGACACGCGTCTCAACGTCCGGGGGGGCGTGCGCCTCCTCGCGCACTACCTGGCCCGCTATTCCGGCGATCGCGACCTTGTGCTGGCCGCCTACTACCAGGGACAATCGGCGGTCGATCGTCACGGGATCTACGGGGTCAGCCGGCCCTACATCGCATCGATCAAGTCGCTTGAGCGCCTATTCGGCGGCTGACGCCTACCAGGAGCCGATGTTGGGAATCCGGCGCAGCCGCCAGCGGGAATTCCTCGCCGGCTCCGGCATGACGCTGACCAGGTCGATCCGCAGGCCGCGGTGATCGACCCGAGCAGTCGCGGCGAATAGGGCCAGCGTGCGTCCGGTCCGCGCCATGCGCCGGGCATCGATCGACTCGGTGCCAATACCGGCGCGGGCGGTGTGCCGCGCACGGACTTCGATGCCGACCAGAACGCCGTCGGGATCGAGGGCCACGATGTCCACCTCGCCCCCGCCGGGCGCGCGCACCCGTCGACCCAACAGCCGCCAGCCGGACTTCTCGAGCCAGGCGCCGACTGCCCGCTCGGCGACGATGCCGAGGTCGTGGCGTGGGTCGCCCATGAGCCCCTCCGCGGACAGGCGAGCTGACTGCGAGCCTGCCACACCGGCGCTGTTCCCCGGCTTACCCCTCGCTTACTGCGGCCAGCTCCGGCACGAATAGCGCGTCGAGGTTCTCCGGGGGCAGCTCCAACTCGAGCTGCTCGCCGATGGCGATGGCGCGCACGCGGGCGAAGGAGCGCCGATGGAAGGGGGTGATCCCCTGCTCCTCGATGCCCTGCCGGTGCGTGAACGTCGCATACCCCGCGTTGTGCTCCCACCCGTAGTGCGGGTAGCGGGCGGCGAGACGTTCCATGAGTCGGTCGCGAACTACCTTCGCCACGATGGAGGCCGCGGCGATCGAGTAGCAGCGCGCGTCCCCGTGCACGATCGCGGTGTACGAGCCGACGAAGTCCTCGAACCGATGGACGCGCAGGCCGTCGATGAGGACGTGCTCTCGCTCGTTCACGCGGCAGATGGCGCGGCGCATGGCGAGGTTCGTGGCGTGATAGATGTTGATCCGATCGATCTCGGTCACGCTGGCCGCGCCGAGGCCGACGGCAAGGGCGCCTCGCAGGATCTTTGGATAGAGCCGCTCTCGCTGCGCACGCGAGAGCATCTTCGAGTCGCGAACACCGGGGATGCGGCGCCCGTAGGCCGGCATCACGACCGCTGCGGCAAGGACCGGCCCGCTCAGGCATGCCACGCCGACAGCATCGGCACCCACCACCATCGTCCTACCGGCGCTCCAGTGCGCACGCTCGATCCGCGTCGATGGCTTGACGATGCGTTGCGGGCGCCTGGCAGCGGTCACGCCGCCAGTGTATCGATCCGGCCGTTGAGGGGGACGCCCACGCCACCCGGCGGGGTCCCGGAAGGTCAGTTGGAGCGGCGCTCGCGCAGCGTGGCGGACTTGCCGACCCGGTCGCGGAGGAAGTAGAGCTGCGCGCGTCGCGTAACGCCGTGGCGGACCACTTCGATCTTCTCGATGCGAGGTGCGTGCACCATGAAGGTGCGCTCCACGCCGACGCCGCTGGCGATGCGCCGGACGGTGATCGCCCTGTTCAGGCCGCCGCCGCGCATGCGCATCACGGTGCCCTCAAAGACCTGGATCCGTTCTCGGGTGCCCTCGACCACCTTCACCGAGACGCGGACTGTGTCGCCGGGGGCGATCTCCGGTACGTCGGTGCGGAGCTGCTCGCGCTCGAGCT
>CAYYDA010000186.1:0-3801 GCA_964470495.1 uncultured Steroidobacteraceae bacterium
TCAGGAGGCCGGCCACCGCCATCACCGCCAGCGCGGTGATGACCGTGAAGCGCATGACCTGGACCGACAGCATCGTCCACCGTCGGTCGAGGCGGTCGGCCAGGCCGCCGGCGATGAGTCCGACGGCGATGTTCGGGATCCGCGCCGCGACCGTCACGGCCGCGATCTCGGCCGGCGACCTCGTCAGGCCGATGGCGATGAGTGGCACCGCGATGCCCACGATGCCGTCTGCCAGGTTCGCGGCCACCGCCGAGGTCCAGAGCCGCCAGAAGTTGGCCGGCAGCCCACCACCGAATGCGCGCCCTAGGGCGCGCGGATGGAAGGCGGACAGCTGCCGGCGGGACACGTCGGTGATGGTAGGGGCTTGACAGGCCCGTATATTGGTCGAACGATGTGTTCGGTGAATTAGTGCGGCGGCGTGGCTATCGGCTCGGAAAGCGAGCCGAGATGGCTGGCGCAACCCGCAACCGCATCCTCGAGGCGACGCTGACGCTGCACGATGAACAGGGCATCACCCGCACCAGCCTGCGCGAAGTCGCGCGTCGGGCCGGCGTGGCGCCGGCCACCATCCTCCACCACTTCCCCCGCATGGATGACCTGATCCAGGCGTGTGGAGAGCTGAGCGATGCCATGGCACCCATGCCGACGGAGGCACTCTTCACGGCCGGCGCCGATCAGCCCACGCGCGTTCGACTGCTGACGTCGGCACTGTTCAGCTGGTGGGATCGCCTCGGGCCCGGCTGGGAACCGCTCCTGGTCGATCGCCGGACGCTTCCACAGGTGGATGCCTGGCTCGACGAGGTCGGGGTGCGCCATCGGCGGCTCGTCGTGGCAGCGCTCGGCTCAGCCGAAAGCCCGCACGTCGAGGTGGTGACGGCGATGACGACGCAGGGCGTGTGGAGCTCGATGCGTCAGGCCGGACTAGAGACCAATGAGGCTGCGCGGCAGGTTGCGCGCCTCGTCAACCGCAGCCTGGAGGCAGTTCAGTAATGGAACCCTTTGTCATCTTCAAGTATCTCCACATCGTGGCGATGTTCTTCTTCGTGGCGATGGCCCTCAGCGGTGAGATCGTGACCCGTCGTGTTGCCATGAGCCACGACGTCGGCGCAATCCGAACGACCGTGCGGCAGGTCAAGGTGCTCGTCGGCCCGGTCGCGATGGGTCTGCTCGTGTCAGGCCTTGTGTTCGGACTGATCACCGCGCTGGTGGGGCAGATGAACCTCCTGGCGCCGTGGCTGATCCTCGCCTACCTGGCCGTTCTCGCCGCTGCGGGGATTGGGTTTGCGATCACCGACCCATGGGTTGGGCGGCTAGAGAAGGCGGCCGAGGCCAGCGCGGTCGAGGCTCCGTCCGACGATCTGGTCGCCGTGATCAGGGAGCCTGCGGCCCGATACGGGACCTGGGCGTTGATGGTGTTGATCGCCTTCCTGGTGTTCACGATGGTCGTCAAGCCGCTGAGCTGACCGCCCGTACCATTACTGTCGGGTCGCCCTGCGGAAATGGTTGATTGCCGTATAGTCGAGGCATGAGTCCATCGAGCACACGCACGCGCAAGGTCATCGTCGTTGACAACAGCCACGTGGCGCGCCGGGTGGGGGAGCGGATCCGGCTGGCGCGGACGCGGCAGGGGCTGACGCAGCGCCAGCTCGCCCAGGGCCGATACACCGCGGCCTACATCAGCGCGCTCGAGCGCGGGCTGGCGAAGCCGTCGATGGCAGCGCTGACCTTCCTCTCCGAACGCCTCGGCGTCGCGGTGCCGGACCTGGTCGCGGAGGAACGACCGGCCGCAGGAAGGCTCGAGGCCGACCTGCTGCTCGCCGCCGGCAACGCGCAGGAGGCGCTGGATCGATACGACAACCTGCTCGAGGCCGCGGGTGAGGACCGTCGGATCCGCGCCGAGCTCCTGAGGGGCAGGGCGGAGGCCCTCTATCGGACCGGAAAGGGGCATGAGGCCATCGGCCCGGCGACTGAATCGGCGCAGCTGTTCGATGGCCTCGCGTCGCCGGCCGATGCGGCGATGGCGCGCTACTGGCTTGCCGGCGCGCATTACCAGGAGGACAACCCGGCCGAGGCGCGCGGCATCTTCCAAGAGCTGCTCGCCGCGGATCGCGCAGGCCTGACCGTTGCGCCCGACTTCCGGTTCCGCCTGCTCGCAGCGCTCGGCAACGTCGAAGTGTGGGACGGCGAGTCCGAACGCGCCCTGATCTACATGGAAGAGGCGCGCTCCGTCTCCCACGACATCACGCTCCGGCAGCGAGCCGCATTCCTGTCCGGGCTGGCGCTCCAATACCGCCGCGTCGGCGACTTCGAACGGTCGATTCGGGTTGGTCACGAGAGCCTGGCGCTGTACCAGGCCGCCAATGCCGAGCGCGAGGAAGCTGCACTCGAGATCAACCTCGCCCTCACGTTCATCCAGCTCGGCAACCTGGAGCGCGCCGGCGAGCACCTCGGCCGTGCTCGTGAGATCGCCGCGGGCTACGACGATCGGCGCATCGATTCCGACGTGGCCGAAGCCGAGGCTCAACTGGCATTTGAGCGTGGGGATGAGCCGATGGCGCGCGACCGAGCCCGCGCAGCGTTGGATGCTGCAGAGCAGGGCGGCTCGTACCTGGCGGCAGTGGGCGCGCATCTCACGCTGGCGCGGATCGGTCGCAGGCACGGGGAGCGCGCGGCCGTCGAGGCCGAGTACGAATACGCGTCGACGCTGCTCCGCGAGCATCGCGCGCACACGCGAACGCGGGACGTTCTCGCGGAGTGGGCCGACTACCGGACGGAGGTCGGCGATCTCGCCGGCGCGAACGAGCTGTACGCTGCCGCGCTGGGTCGGGGCACCGGAGTGAGCACCCGGCACTGACGCCCAGCGGGTGGGCACGGCCGGCGAGCACTACCGGCTTGGTCTTCTTAGGAGAGCGTCAGTGTCGGTTCAGCGCGGGATCGGCGGCTGGCCTTCGGCCAGAGCTGCTGCCGCGGTCAGCAGCGTGAGCATGACGGAGAGCGCCAGCGAGATCATCGGCGAGCGGAGTCGATGCATTGAGGGGTTCCCTTCCCGCTCGCCAGCCGCGTTGGCCACCCGAAGGCAGCCGATGGTACCGGGAGACACCCCGTACAATCAACTATTATTATCGAACAATCAGGTAACTCCGCCGATCGAATGACTCGGGGGAAGGCGGCGGAGGGCAGGTCACTGCGGTTTGGACAGGTCGGCGTGTACGAACCCGCCACGGAGGAGTGGCGCGAGTGGCGGCTCCCGGGCGACGCTCCCCAGGCGTACGCGGTCTACGTCGACGAGACCGATGCGGTCTGGCTGACCGACTTCGGCGCAAACGCCATCGTCCGCTTCGATCCGGTCTCGGAGACGTTCACGTCATTCCCGGCGGAGAGCCAGCCCGCAGACGTTCGCCAGCTGCTCGGACGCCCTGGCGAGGTGTGGGGAGCGGAGTCCGCCGCTGACCGGCTCATCGTGATCCGAACGCAACCCTGAGGTCGCTGGCGCAGCCAACGGATAATCGGTGCGTGGACGCGCTCGCCATCGTCGGCCTCGCGGCAGTCCTCCTGGTGAAGGAGGCCGGCGTGCCGATCCCGGTCCCGGGAGATCTCATCGTCATCGGCGCCGGCGTCGCGCTGGCGGGCGACCCGTCCCTCGCGCTGGCGGTCCTCGTCCTGATCCTGGCGGTCGGGTATGTCGGCGGCAGCGTCCAGTTCCTCCTCGCCCGCCGCGTGCTGCGTCGTCCGCTGCTCGCCGCACTGGCCCGAGTCGGCGTCGGCGAGGCCCGCGTCGAGGTCCTCGCCGCGCGGCTGCGC
>CAYYDA010000187.1:0-3795 GCA_964470495.1 uncultured Steroidobacteraceae bacterium
CCGTCGCCTGCGTCGCGAGTCGGACCTGCCGATCATCATGCTGATGGCGCGCGACGACGAGACGGACAAGCTCGTCGGCCTGGAGCTCGGCGCTGACGACTACGTGACCAAGCCGTTCAGCCCGCGCGAGCTGGTGGCACGCGTGCGAGCAGTGCTGCGCCGTCGTGACCGCGATGGTTCCGACGACCAGCTGCGAGCGGGCGCCCTCACGCTCGACGTGCCCCGCATGCGGCTCGAGGTCGATGGTCGGGCCGTCGACCTCACCGCCACCGAGTTCAGCCTCCTTGCAGCCATGGCTCGCCAGCCGGGACGCGTCTTCACCCGCTCGCAACTGCTCGACGCCATCCACGGCGTTGCGTTCGAATCGTACGAGCGGGCGATCGATGCGCACGTCAAGAACATCCGCCGCAAGGTCGAGCCGGACCCGCACGACCCGCGATACCTGCTGACCGTCTACGGCGTCGGCTATCGGCTGACCGATGCCTGACCGATCCCGGGGCCGATGGGGCGGCGGAGGATGGGGATCCGGCGACCGCAGGCCGCCGTGGTGGCCGGAGGGCGAGGCCTGGCCTCCGACCGACGGCGCTCCATGGCGACGCATGCGCCGACGTTTCATGTGGCGCATCGGCTGCGGGCTGGTGTTCTTCGTGGTCATGCTGGGCGCGCTCATCGCGCTCGTGGCCTGGCTCGTGAGCTTTGCGCTCGAAGGCTCGCTCACGCTCCTCGTGACCGCGCTGCTGCCGTTCGCCGCGCTCATCCTGGTGCTGGTGCTCGTCCTGCGACTGGTGCGGGGTGCCGCGGCCCCGGTCAGCGACCTGATCGAGGCCGCCGCGCGCGTCGAGTCCGGCGACTACTCCGCGCGCGTCCCCGAGCGCGGCCCGCGCGAAGTGCGCGGCCTGGCCCGGGGGTTCAACGCGATGAGCGAGCGACTCGAAGAGACCGATGAAGCTCGCCGCCGGCTGCTCGCCGACGTCAGCCACGAGCTTCGGACGCCGCTCACGGTCATGCAGGGGACGCTCGAGGGCATGATCGACGGGCTCTACCCGGTCGACGAGGCCCACCTCGCGCCGGTCCTCGAGGAGACTCGCGTCCTGGCTCGACTGGTCGAGGACCTGCGCACGCTCTCGCTGAGCGAAGCCGGCAGTCTGCGCCTCCACCGCGAGCCGACCAATCTCGCGGTGCTCATCCGGGACGTTGCCGCTGCCCACCAGCCGGCGTCCGACGCCGCGGGCGTCAGCCTGGCGGTCGAGGGGACCGAAGCGCTTCCGACGATGGAGGTCGACCCCGCCCGCATCCGCCAGATCGTTGGGAACCTTGTCGCCAACGCGCTTCGCTTCACCCCGGCCGGAGGCCGCGTCACGGTGACCGCAAGCCGGTCGATCGACGGCGTCCGCGTCTCGGTGCTGGACAGCGGCAGCGGCATGGAGGCCGAGGCGCTCGAGCACGCCTTCGATCGGTTCTATCGGTCGTCCGGCTCACCCGGCAGCGGTCTCGGCCTGCCGATCGCTCGGAACCTGGTCGAGGCGCACGGCGGACAGATCGAGATCGACAGCGCCCCCGGCCGCGGCACGGAGGTGCGTTTCATCCTTCCGATCTCAACTGGCGACTGATGAGGTCGGTTCGTCACGCTCTCCGGCCGGATGCGCGAAGGCATGCTGAAGGCCCTCGGCGGACCGGAGCGCAAGGCCGCGCCGCCCGACGCGTTCGATAAGCCCCTCCCTCTCGAGCCCGCGCAGCACCCGCCCGGTCATCTCGCGCGTCGCGCCGACCAGGCTGGGCAGATGACCGCGCGACAGGATCGGGGGTTCGCGGAAGAACAGTGTCCCGTAGTCGATCAGCACGCGAAGAACGCGGCGCCGGGTGTCCTGGTAGACGAAGCCGTCGAGACGTTCTGCGGCGAGATTCACGAACACGGCCAACCGGTCGATGACCTCGAGAGCGAGGCCGGGGTCGGCGGCCACGAGCGCGCGCACCTCGCGCCCCGGCCATTGGACGGCATACGCCCGAGTCAGCGCCACGGCATCCACCGTCGAGTGGATTGACGCAATGCTGGAGAACCCGAACATGGCGCCGGGAGCGCACAGGCCGATGATGTGCTGCCCGCCGTCGACCATCGTTCGGCGAAAGGCGCCATAGCCTCGCACGACGAGCGTCAGCGGCGGCGGCTCGCCCTGGCGAAAGATGAGACCCTCAGGTGCGATCCGTTGCACGCGCCCGGTAGTTGCAAGTACCTCTCGTGTCGCGGCATCCGCCTGCGACAGCTCATGATCGATGAGCGCCGTGATTTCTGGGTCGCCGGCGCGCGGTTCGCCGGAGGCGAGCCCGTGAGGGGCCTCGCGCTCAGCCGATCCGATCACCGCCCTGAGCTCCGTCGATCAGCGTTCGACGATCCTGTATCCATCGCGCAATCCTACTCAGACTTGAGAGACAGGTCAGTCTAGACTTGCGAGACAGACCTGTCTATCGAGGTGGACATCGGTCCGGGTGGCAGTAGAGTTGCAACAGTCCCAGGCAATGGGTACCAGAAGGCACTCCATGACGACCAACGCTGCCGGCGTCCCACGCGTTGTGCCCGTCCCGCTAGCGGGCGGTGAGCTCCGCGATGACCGTCACGTGTGCGCACTGTTCGAGGGAACCGGCGAGGCTTACGAAGCCCTGTTGCCGTTCATCCTTGAGGGCCTCGAAGGCGATGACCGCGCCCTTCATATCGTCGACCCTGCCCGCAAGGCGGCACACCTTGCGTGGCTGGCGGAAGCCGGCATCGACGTGGATGCCGGGCTCGACTCCGGCCAGCTGGAGATCCGCGGTTGGGACGAGGTGTACGTCAAGCAGGGGCGGTTCGACCGATCGAGCGTGCGAGCTTTTGTCGTCGGGGCGCTGGCCGACGGCCGTGCCCGTGGATTTCCGCGCACCCGGTACATCGGCGAGACCGGGTGGGCGCTCCAGAACTTCCAGGGGGTCGAGGATCTGCTGCACTACGAGTCGGAGGTCGACCACGATCTGCGGGGCCTGCCCGATCCGGTCATCTGTCTCTACGACCTCGACCGCCATTCCGCCGGGGCGATCGCACAGCTCGTGGCGGCGCATCCGATTGCAATCGTCGATGGGGACCTCCAAGCCAGCCCAGCGGCCCAATCGTCGCCGCGTGATCGGATCTTGCGCGCAGCAACGCAGCTCTTCTCGCGTCACGGCATCGGCCCGACGGGCGTCGACACGTTGATCGCCTCTGCCGCCGTCGCGAAGGCGACCTTCTACCGCCACTTTCCCTCGAAGACCGACCTCGTCGTCGCGTGGTTGCAGCATCCGCGGACGCGATGGTTCGATCGCGTGCGCCTGCGTGCCGAGGAACGGGCGGGATCCCCGGCCGAGCTCATCCCGGCATTCTTCGATGCCGTCGTGGAATGGCTTGAGGCGAAGGACTACCAGGGCTGCCCGTACCTGAATTCTGCGGTGGAGATCAGGGACGACCGGAGCCCCGCCCTCGAGGCCGTGCGAAGCGCCCTGTCGGAGATCGAGGCCTTCTTCCGCGACGCGCTGGCGGCGATGGGGCATCAGGACGCGGAAGAACGCGCTGAGCAGGTTCACGCACTTCTGTCGGGCGGCATCTCGCTCGGCGTTGCGCGCCGCAGCACCGCTCCCGTCATCGCCGCGCGAGCGGCCGCCCTGCGTTTGATCGCGGTGCCAGAAGGTATCGTCAACCAAGGTTGACCAAGCAGTCACGCTCACCGGGGCGCGGCTCAATTCAGGTTCTCGTTCGCTTCCGCTGACGATCGTCGGCGCAAACCGGCGCTGCCC
>CAYYDA010000188.1:0-3787 GCA_964470495.1 uncultured Steroidobacteraceae bacterium
GGCCCGCAGGTCACCGAGGCGCGCCGCCTGGGGCGTCTGTGCCGCGGCGACCTCGTCACGCGCGACCGGCGCCACCACCCGCTCGTCGCGCACGCGCTTGAGCGAGTCGACGACGGGGACGACGGGCACGACCGCCCACTCCCCGCCGGAGGCGGCTGCGGCGATCGTGGAGACCAGCTCGGCGGTGACCGCCGGGCGTGCCGCGTCGTGCACGAGGACGACCGTCTGGTCGGCGAACCCCGCGCCGGTCAGCGCCCAGAGCCCGGCGATGACGGAGTCGGCGCGCGCCTCGCCGCCCGCTACGATGAGGCATCGGTCCTCGGCACCGGGCGGCAGGGCGGCCCGGAATCTGTCCACCGCATCGGCTGGAACGGCGATGGCGACCTTCTGCAGTCCCGGGCTGGCGAGCAGGACGTCCAGGCTCCAGCGCCAGGTCGGGCGTCCCCAGAAATCGGTCCACAGCTTGTCACCGCCCATCCGACGGCTGCGACCGGCGGCAACCAGGATTGCGGTGAACGGGGCGGCCGTCGTCATCGGCTCGTGGAGCTCAGCGCGCGTCGGATCGGGGCTGCGCGAAGATCATGCGTCCGGCCACGGTCTGGAGGACTCGAGTGACCGTGACCGACACGTCGCCATCGAGGTAGCGCAGCCCGCCTTCGACCACGATCATCGTCCCGTCGTCGAGGTAGCCGACCCCCTGTCCTGCCTCCTTGCCCTCCTGGATGATGCGGACGTGCATCTCCTCGCCGGGGTGCACCACCGCCTTCACCGCGTTGGCCAGCTCGTTGATGTTGAGGACGGGAATGCCCTGGAGGTCGGCGACGCGGTTGAGGTTGTAGTCGTTGGTGAGGATCGCCGCGTTGTGGTCGCGCGCGTACGCCATGAGCTTGGCGTCCACCTCAACGACCTCGGGATAGGTCCCCTCGCTGATCTCGACCGTCGACCCGGCGTCCTTCTGGAGCGCCGAGAGCATCTCCAGGCCGCGGCGTCCCCGGTTGCGACGCATGGCGTCGGGAGAGTCGGCGATGCGCTGGAGCTCGTCCAGCACGAAGCGCGGGACCACGAGCGTTCCGAGCACGAACCCGGTGCGCGCAATGTCGACGATGCGGCCGTCAATCACCGCGCTCGTGTCGATCACGACGCGGTTCGTCGGCCCTCGGCCTCTGCCACCAGGCAGGAGTGACCCGAACGCGGAGAGCAGCACGTCCCGCTTCGACATCGTTGCGGCGAGCATGAGGAAGGCGAGGAACAGGGCCACGACGGGTGGGCCGGCGGACCCGATGAAGCCGCCCAGCGCGGCCAGCGGCACGCCCACCAGGACGCCCATGATCAGGCCGACGACAGTCGCCGCCACCCCGAGCGCGAACTCGCCGGCTCCGGCCTCGCTCAGCTTCTCCACGGCGCGCCGCACCGGGTAGATGGTGATATACGGGATGGCCAGGTAGCCGAAGAGCAGCGTCGCGACCACGAAGGCGGTGAGGAACGCGGGCCTATTCGCCGGCTCGATGACGTTGCCGGCGCGCTGAAGCAGCGCGAGGCCCAACGCGAAGCCGATGAGGGTACCGAGCAGGGCGCCCGTAAACTGGATGATGCGTGTCATATGCGGATCAGTCCGGGATGAATGTGCGCGTCGCTGGACGAAACGAGATGCAGTTGAACCGATGAAATTGCGAAGCGCGGGCGGCCACCTTAGCACCCATATCCTCACCCGTCCACGCACGCGAGACGGGTCGTTCTACCGGCTTGGCTCAGCTCTCGAGCGCGATCCCGAGCGCCTCGCGGATGTCGCGCGCAACGACCAGCCCGGCCGATGACGATGGCTCGCGCTCCCCGCGCTGCGTGCCGGTCACGAGGCGATCGAACCCGAGCCGCGAGGCTTCGAGCAATCTCCGCTCTGCGCGCGCGGCGGACCGCAGCCGGCCCGACAGCGCGACCTCCCCGGCCAGCACGATCCCGCGCCGCACGGGCCGCTCGCGAAGGCTCGACGCCAGGGCCGTGGCCACCGCCAGGTCGGCCGCCGGCTCATCGATGCGCAGGCCGCCAGCGACGTTGACGTACACGTCATGGCCCGACAGGTTGAGTCCGGCGTGGCGCGCGAGAACGGCGATGAGCATCAGCACGCGGTTGGTATCGATGCCGGTCGTCGCACGGCGCGGGTTCCCGTAGTTGGCCGGCGCCGTGAGTGCCTGGATCTCGACGGCCAGCGGCCGCGTCCCCTCCAGAGCGATCGTGACCGCCGATCCGGCAGTCGGTGCCTCGTCCTCGGACTCGAGGAAGAATCGGCTCGCGTCGTCGACCTCCGCCAGGCCATCGCCGCGCATCTCGAGCACGCCGACCTCGTCGGTCGAGCCGTATCGGTTCTTGGCGGCGCGGAGGAGGCGAGTCGAGCCGAGCCGCTCCCCCTCCAGGTAGATCACGGCATCGACGAGGTGCTCCAGTGTTCGCGGCCCCGCGACGGTCCCCTCCTTGGTGACGTGTCCGACGAGCGCCACGCACGTCCCGCTCACCTTCGCGAGCTCCGCGAGCCGTGCCGCGACCTCGCGCACCTGGCCCACGCTGCCCGCCGGCCCCGACAGCTCGGGGCTGGTCAGCGTCTGGACCGAGTCGACGACCGCCAGCGTGGGCGCGGCGCCGTCGATCGCGGCCAGCGCGGTCTCGAGGTCTGTCGTTGCCGCCAGGCTGACGCCGTCCACCACGGCATCGACCCGCTCGGCACGTCCGCGGATCTGCGCAGCCGACTCCTCGGCCGTGATATACAGGGCGCTCCCGCCGCTGCTCGCCAGCCGCGCGGCGAGCTGAAGGAGGAGCGTCGACTTGCCGATGCCCGGGTCGCCGCCGATGAGGATGATCGACCCCGGCACGAAGCCGCCGCCGAGCACGCGGTCAACCTCGCCGATCCCCGAGGCGAGGCGGGCGGCCTCGGCACTGGTGACGCTGGAGATCGGGGAGATGACAGCCGCACCGGCCATTGCGCGTGCGGCCGACGGTTCCCGTCCACGCACCGCACGCGGCGCCGCCATCGTCTCGACCAGCGTGTTCCACGCGCCGCAGGCCGGGCACTGTCCCGCCCACTTGGGTGAGCTCGCCCCGCACTGCTGGCACAGGTAGATCGTCTTGACGGCTGGCACGCTGCTCCGGTCGGTTGAACGGTTGTGGTGATGATGACGGCCGGTCGATTACCGCCGCACTACCGCTGGCTTACCGACCGGCCTTGGCCGCCTGGCGCTTCGGCGTCGCCGCGCGCTCGATGGTGAGAACGCCATCGGGACCGACGTCCACGGTGACGGTGTCGCCGGCCGAGAAGCTGGCCTGGAGCATGCGCTCGGCGAGCGCGTCCTCGATCTGGTTTTGGATCTCGCGCCGCAGCGGGCGCGCGCCGTAGGCCTGGTCGTAGCCCTTGGTGATGATCGCGTCCTTGGCCCCATCGGTCACGATGAGCTCCATCTCCTGGCCGGCAAGCTGCTCTTTCACCCGGGCGAGGAGCAGATCCACGATCAGGCGGATCTCGTCGCGCGTGAGCTGCCGGAAGACGACGGTCGCGTCGATGCGGTTCAGGAACTCGGGCCGGAACGTCGTCTTGAGCTCGCCCAGCACCTTCTCCTTCATCCGCTCGTAGTCGGCCGCCTCCTGAACGGCCTCGGTGCCGCTGGCCCGGAACCCGATCGAACCGTCGCGCTGCAGCAGCTGGGCGCCGACGTTGCTGGTCATGATGATGACCGTGTTACGGAAGTCGACGCGGCGGCCCTTCGCATCGGTCAGGTGCCCGTCCTCCAGGATCTGGAGCAGG
>CAYYDA010000189.1:0-3741 GCA_964470495.1 uncultured Steroidobacteraceae bacterium
GGCGCTTGGTGCCGACGTTGCCGGGGTTGATGCGGTACTTGGCGAGCGCCGCGGCCATGGCCGGATACTTCGTGAGCAGCAGGTGCCCGTTGTAGTGGAAGTCGCCGATGAGCGGCACGTCGACGCCGAGGCGGTCGAGCTTGTCGCGGATGACCGGGACTGCCTCCGCGGCCGCGTCGTTGTTGACGGTGATGCGGACGAGCTCCGATCCGGCATGCGCGAGCTGCGCGACCTGGAGCGCCGTGCCGTCGGCATCGGCCGTGTCGGTGTTGGTCATCGACTGGACGACGACGGGGTACGAGGAGCCGACGGGGACGTCGCCGACGAGCACGGTGCGGGTCGGCCGCCTGACGATGGGGGTCATCGGTGTCATGGTAGATCGGGCAGGTGGCGTCGGCACGGGGCGTGCATGAGGGCAGAGATCGTGGAGCAGCGACTTGCGGTTGAGAGGGGCTGGCAGCGACGCGCGTGGATCGTCGAGGATGAGCCCGCCGCGGCTTCGCTGGCCGCTGAACTGTGTGCGGCGAGTGGCGCGGCTCCATCCGTATTTCGCCTGCCGCTGCCGTTCCTGACCGCACTGCACACGAGTCCCGCCCCGGCCGTCGTCGTCCTGGACTGGCGGCTCGAGAACCAGCTGAGCGCGGCGCTCTTCATGGCCACGCGGCACCGATACCCGCGCCTGCCGATCATCTACTGGACCGGGAGCCGGACGGCCGCCCTGCCGTCCATGATCCAGGACGACCAGTTCACCATCGTCGTGGACAAGGCCGCAGGGTCAGCGCCGTTCGAGGATGCCCTGGCCTGGGCGTTCGGCGACGAGCAGCGGCCGATGCTCGAGGGCCGGTCGGCGGTCTAGGACCCGGGGTGCCGCGCGAGCACGAGCGCGGCGTTCATGCCCCCGAACCCGAACGAGGTCGAGACCGCAGCGTCCACCCGTGCGGGGGTGGCCGTGCGCAGGACGCTCAGGTCGATCGTCGGGTCGAGCTCGACCAGGTTGCACGTTCCCGGCAGCATCTCGCGCTCGAGCGCCATGGCGGTGATCGCCGCCTCGATGGCGCCGGACGCGCCGAGCGCGTGCCCGTACAGCCCCTTGGTGCCCGAGACCGGGATGCGGTCGGCCAGCACCCCGAAGGCGGCGCGGATGGCGCGAGCCTCGGCCGGCTCGTTCAACGGGGTACTCGAGCCATGCGCGTTCAGGTAGCCGATGCGCTCCGGGGCGATCCTCGCATCCGCCAGCGCCTCCCGGATGGCTCGTGCCGCCTCACGCCCGTCCGGTCGCGGCGCGGTCATGTGGTACGCGTCGTTCGTCGCCCCGAAGCCCACGACCTCGGCGATGACCCGAGCGCCGCGACGGAGTGCCGCGTCGCGCTCCTCGAGCGCCAAGACCGCGGCCCCCTCGCCCATCACGAAGCCGTCCCGGTCGCGGTCGAATGGGCGCGAGGCCGTCGACGGGTCGTCGTTCCGCTGCGACAGCACCCGGATGAGGGCGAACGCACCGAAGGTGAGCGGCGCCAGCGGCGCCTCGGCGCCCCCGGCCAGCGCGGCGTCAACGGTCCCATCCCGGATCGCGCCGGCGGCCTGACCGATGGCCACCGCACCCGAGGCGCACGAATTCGCGTTGCCGACGCTCGGCCCGGTCAGCCCGAGATCCAGCGCCACGTTGCTGGCGCCCGCGCCGCCGAACACCGCCAGAGCCAGGGTCGGCGCCACGCCGCGCACGCCCCGCGCAACGAAGCCCGCGTGCTGCTCCTCGCCGAATGCGACGCCGCCGAGCGCCGAGCCGATCCAGACCCCCGTGCGGGCCGTGTCGGCCGTGCTCGCCAGCCCGGCGTCCTCGAACGCCATCCGCGACGCGGCAACCGACATGGCGCTGAACCGGTCGAGCCGTCGCGCGCGCCTGGCGTCGAGGTGATCGGCGGGGTCGAAGTCGTCCACCTGGGCCGCGATGCGCGACGGGAACGGCGTCGCGTCGAAGCGGTCGATCGCCCGCACCGCAGAGCGGTTGGCCATGACGCCGTCCCACAGGCCATCGGCACCGTTGCCGATCGGCGTGATGGCGCCAATGCCGGTGATCACGACGCGGCGCCGGGTCATCCGTCGCCGCCCTCCGCCAGCTGCCGGATGCGCCGCAACGTGCGGCCGGCGATGGCCTCGATGAACTGCGGCCCGATGACGTGACGCGCCGCGAGCTCGCCGATGAGCGGCCACCGGAGCTTCAGCCGGTGCTCGATGCTCACGTCGGTCCCGTTTGGGACGTCCGCGAAGCGCCAGGTCACCCACATGCCCTTCGTCACGCCGCCGGTGTGCACGAACTCGATGCGGCGCTCGTCGAACAGGGGCCGCTGGATCGCCTCCCAGGTGACCGGGATCGGGCCCCGCCGGGCGCCCATCGCGAAGCGGCGCTCGCCGTGCGGATCAGGGATAGGACGGACGTATCGGTAGTGGGGGAGGATCTCCGGCCAGCGCTCGACGTCCGCCGCGAGCGGAAAGATGCGCGTGATCGGCGCCCGCATGAGGACGTGGAGCTCGCTTCTCACGGCGCCAGCACTTCGAGCAGCGCCCGAGGAGAGAGCGCGTCCGTCGCCGGGCGGCAGTCGCCGAGCGCCGAGCCGAGCCGCAGCGCCGCCTCCGGCCGTGAACCGAGCCGCGCGACCGCATGCTCCAGCATCGGTGGAACGGCGAGGAAGCCCTGCACCAGCCACGAGAGCGTCGTTTTCGCGGCGAACGCCCGGCGTCGCTCCCGTCGGTAGGTTGCGACGGGGTCTGCCGTGGCCAGCGCGAGCGCGGCTGCCCTCGCGGAGCGCAGCGCTCGGTGGATGCCCTCGCCGGTGAACGGGTCGACGAAGCCCGCGGCATCGCCGATAAGCAGCCACCCGGGCCCGGCTGCCCGTGCCACGCGATGGCCGATGGGCGCCGCGCCGCGGATGGGCGTGATGCGGGAGCTGCCGGCGAGGCGCCGTGCGACGGCCGGGAGCCCGTCAATGGCCGCTGCGAAACGCGCGTTCGCGGACCGACCGCCGTCCGCCAGGGGCAGGGCCATCCCGACGTTCAGCTCGCCTCCGGGGGTCGGCGCCAGTCCGACGTACCAGTTCGCTCCGACGTGCATCTCGCCGTGGTCGGTGAGGTCGGCGATGCCGGCATAGTGCGCCACGAGGCCCAGGCGTCGGGGGAATCGGACCGGGCGCTCGACCCCGGTCAGGCGGGCGATGGTGGATCGCGCGCCATCGGCCCCGATGACCCAGTCCGCCCTGATCGGCTCCTCCTGTCCGGAGTCCAGGTTGCGGAGACGGGCGCCGTCGACGCGGCCGGAGGCTTCGGACAGCCCGACGACCGCGACTCCCTCCCGAAGCTCGGCGCCGGACTCGGCGGCGTGCCGTGCGAGCAACGCGTCGAACCGGCGCCGATCGACGCCCCAGGCCGGGCGCGGTCCGCGGCGGTCCGCGTAGGCGATCCGCACGTCGTGCCGCGCGGTGTGGATGTGCATGCCGCCCAGCGCAACGGCGTCATCGGCCCAGGCCTGCGGGGTGAGCCCGATGCGAGCCAGCTCCTCGACGATGCGCGGGCTGGCGTATTCGGCGCACGCCTTCGGCCGAGGGTGATGTGCCCGCTCGACCAGGAGGACGCGTGCCCCGGCGCGGCCCATGCCCGCGGCGAGCGCGGAGCCGGCCGGCCCGGCCCCCACGATCAGGGCGTCGTACGACGTCACGACGAGGTGGCCGCGGTGACGACTCGCGGCAACCA
>CAYYDA010000190.1:0-3739 GCA_964470495.1 uncultured Steroidobacteraceae bacterium
TCCAGCGGCACCGGCGCGCCCCAGACGAGGGCCTGGTAGGCGCGAGCGACGGTATGATCCGCGAACTGCTTGGCGAGCCCGTGATGGGTCATATCGTTCTTGGCCACGACCAGCAGCCCGCTCGTATCCTTGTCGAGCCGGTGCACGATGCCGGGACGGCCGACGCCGGCGATCGATCCGAGTGGCTCGCCGCGGTCACGCGCGCGGCCGAGGAGCGCGTTGACCAGCGTCCCGCTGCCGTGCCCGGCGGACGGATGCACGACCAGGCCGGCCGGCTTGTCGACGATGAGCATCATCTCGTCCTCATACGCGACGACGAGCGGGATCGACTCCGCCAGGAGCGTGTCATCGGGCGGCGCGGTGAGATGCACCGTCACCATTTCGCCTCCCACCAGCCGGTCGCTCGAGCGCCGTCGCAGCCCGTTGACGAGTGCACGACCGTCGCCGATGAGCCGCTGGGCGTGGGCTCGGCTGATCTCCCCCACGGCCGAGACGGCGAGGTCGACCCGGCCCGCGGGTGCGGCGCCCTCGACCGTGCGACCCTCCACCTGCGCGCTCACCGGGCAGCTTCGGGCTCGGCCGCGGCCGGGCGATCGAAGAAGGTCAGGTACGCCACCAGCGCGCCGATGCCGAGCACGACGGCCGAGTCGGCGACGTTGAACGTCGGGAACCGCGTCTGTCCGATCCCGAGGCTCACGAAGTCGACCACGTAGCCCAGCCGCAGCCGATCGGTCAGGTTGCCGAGCGCGCCGGCCAGGATGGCGCCAAGGATGACGTGGATCCACGGCCCGCGGTCGCGGAGCGTCCGATGGAAATACACGACCATACCGATGGCCAGCACGGTGACCGGCACGAACAGCCACGTCGCGCCCGGCAGGATGCTGAACGCGGCACCGTCGTTGCGCACGTGCCACAGCTGGGCGAGGTCGCCAATGACGTCGTACCGCGTGCCGAATGGCACGTTGGCGACCACCAGCGCCTTGGTGACCTGGTCCGCGACGTACAGCGACAGCGCCGTGCCCGCCAATACGAGCACGGGCCTCAGCGACGTCTCGCGGGTGGCGGCCTCCATGGCCCCACTCTAGCCGACGAGCCCTCGATCAGGCGCGGGCCAGCGAGAGACGGAGCGAGATGCCGTCGAGATCGACCGCCTCGGTCGCGTCAGCGCCGTCGAGCGTTGCGTCCGGCGCGATCTCGACCGACGTCGCCAGCAGCTCGTCGGCCAGCCAGGCCTGATGTGCCGCCAGCGGTGCCGTTGCGTCGGCGTCGCCGGCAATCGCGACCTTCACCCGGTCGCTGATCTGATACCCCGCCGCCTTTCGCATCGCCTGGAGCCGGTGCGCCACCTCGCGAGCCAGCCCCTCCGCGGCGAGCTCGTCGTCGAGGGTCGTGTCGAGCGCCACGAGCAGGTCGCTGTCCTCTGCGACCTCGTGGCCCGGCCGGCCACGCGCCGTGAGCTGGAACTCGTCGGGCTGCAGCATCACTCCGCCAACGGTGGCGGTGCCGTCGTCGGAAAGCTCCCAGGCACCGGATCGGACGCCGGCCATGATCGCGCCGACGGCGCTGCCGTGCCGCGGGCCGATGACCGGCAGAAGCGGATACAGGGTGCGCTCGACCATCTCCGACTCATCGGGGATCAGCTCGATCTCGCGGACGTTGAGCTCCTCGCGGATCTGCTGACGGAGCTCTTCGTCGACGTCCACCTTGTCGGCAAAGGCGATGGCTCCCCCCGGCAGCTTCACGCGGGCCGCGCGCAGCGGCTGCCGCGTGCGGACGGCGGAGGCGGATCGCGCCGCATGGCCCAGCGCGACGGCGCGGCGAGCCAGGGCGACCCCGGCGTCCACCATGGGATCGACGCGTCCCGCACGCTGCACAGGGAAGTCAGTGAGGTGCACGCTGTCCGGCGCTTCGGCGTCGACCCCTGCCACCAGGTTGTCCCATATCGCGTCGGCGACGTGCGGGATGACCGGGGCCACGAGCTGCGCGAGCGTCGTGAGCACCTCGTACAGCGTCGCGTACGCGGCGCGCTTATCGGCGTCCAGCTCGCCCTTCCAGAAGCGGCGTCGGTTGCGGCGCACGTACCAGTTCGACACATCCTCGACGAAGGCCTCGATGGCTCGCGTTGCGCGCATCGCGTCATACCCGTCGAACGAGACCCGTACCTCCTCGACGAGCGCTGCCAGGCGCGACAGGACCCATCGGTCAAGCAGCGTGCGGGCGCCGTCGACGCCATCGGCCTGCGCCGGCGTCCAGCCGTCGAGCCGCGCGTAGGTCACGAAGAATCCGTACGTGTTCCAGAGCGGCAGGAAGAACCGGCGCACGACCTCGTGGGCGGGGCCGTACCCGAAGCGCAGGTTGACGGCCGGATTGGCGGCGGCGTACATCCAGCGCATCACGTCGGAGCCGATTCGGTCCGCGGCCTCGTCGAACGGGATCGAGTTGCCCTTGCTCTTGTGCATCTCCTCGCCGGTCTCGTCGAGCAGCAGCGCATACCCGAAGAGCGCGCGTGACGGGGCCTCGCCGGTCATGACGGTCGACTCGGTCAGCAACGCGTAGAACCAGTTGCGGAACTGGCCGGGGAAGGACTCGCTGATCCAGTCGGCCGGATACCACTCCGCCCAGTACGCCCGGTCGGTGTTCCACTTCAGCGTCGAGAGCCCGACGATCCCGGCGTCGAGCCACGGATTTCCGACATCGCTGATCCGTCGCGCCGTCCCGCCGCAGCTCGCGCACGCGACCTCGACGGCGTCGACCCAGGGCCGATGCGGCGAGTGACCGTCGAAGGCATCCCACCCCGCCACCGCGCGAGCCTGGAGCTCCTCCTTAGAGCCGATGACCTCCCAGGCATTGCAGTCCGTGCACACCCAGATCGGCAGCGCCAGCCCGTAGTAGCGCTTCTTGCTGATCATCCAGTCGCCCATGTTTCGGAGCCAGTCGAGCTCGCGCTCCTCGAGGCCGATGCCGGGTGGCAACCACGTCATGGCGCGAGTCGACGCGCCGACGGGCTGCCGCAGCGGGTCGGTTGCGATGAACCACTCGTCGACGAGGCGGAAGATGAGCTGCGTCCCGCACCGCCAGCAGTGCGGGTACGAGTGCGGGTAGCTCTCCTTCGCCACGAGGAGGCCCTTCGTCTCCAGGTCCGCGACGACCGCGCGCGCCAGGTCATCCGCGGGATCCTCGGTGGCTCCTGCGTACCGGCCGGTCTGCCAGCCGAAGCCATCGGTGAAGACGCCGAACTGGTCGATCGGGTCGATCACGGGCAGGTCATACGCCTTGCTCAGCGCGAAGTCCTCCTGACCGCAGCCGGGAGCGATGTGCACGATGCCGGTGCCCTCGGCATCGGAGACCTCGTCCCATGGGATCACGCGGTGGGTGACCCCGGCCGCCGCCGGTAGCTCGTCGAATGGCCCGGCATAGGTCAGGTCCAGGAGCTCTGCCCCTTGGGCCTCGCGCACGACCTCGGCATCACGCGCCACGCGCTGCTTCGAGCCTGCGCTCACCCACCATCGGCGCCCGTCCGCGCCCTCGACCAGCTGATAGGTCAGGCCGGGATGCACGGCGGCGGCGACGTTGCTCGACAGGGTCCACGGCGTCGTGGTCCAGACCAGGAGGTCCTCGTCCTCGTGTCCCGGGCTCGTGATCGGCAGGCGCAGGGTGACCGACAGGTGGCGGACGTCCTTGTAGCCCTCGGCCGCCTCCATGTTGCTGATGCCGGTCCCGCAGCGCGGGCACCACGGCA
>CAYYDA010000191.1:0-3732 GCA_964470495.1 uncultured Steroidobacteraceae bacterium
TGGCCAGCCCGTACAGGATGTTCATCAGGGTCGACTTGCCGGCCCCGTTCTCGCCGAGGAGCGCGTGGATCTCGCCCGGCCGCACCTCGAGGTCGATGTGGTCGTTGGCGAGCACGCCCGGATAGCGCTTTGTGACCCCCCGCATCTCGAGCGCCGGCACGTGAATGGGCTGGCCCGGGCTGTCGGTCATCTGACTCCCGCGCAGTGATTGGCGAAGGGCGGGCCCGCGTGGACCCGCCCTTCGATTTGCCTAGCTGATCAGCCGAGAGATTCGGCTATTCGAACGGGCACTCGCCGTCGCCCTCGCACGGATCGAGGTCGCCGGAGGCCATCGCCGCCGTTGCGTCATCGAGGAGCGTCTGCAGCTCATCGGTCAGCAGGTCGGGATGGTTGTGGAACTCGGAAGCCCCCACCTTCGGCGGTTCCGAGGCCGCGTCGAGCACCACGGTGCCGCCCACCGCCGTCCCATCGGCGATGCGCTGGATCGCCTCGTCGATGGCGTCGACGAGCTTCTTCTCGGCGCTGGTGACGATGCACGTCTCGCTCGGCAGGGCAAGAGCCTGGTCGACGTCAACGCCGATGCCGTAGATGTCGGCATCGCAGGAGGCCTCGAGGGCTCCCTGGCCGGACAGGCCTGCCACCTGGAAGATGACGTCAACGTCTTGGCCGATCATCTGCTCCGCAAGCGATGCCCCGGTGGTCGGATCATTGAAGGCGGTGGTGATGTCCTCGGACACGTACGAGATGAGGACCTCGACGTCCGGGTTCACCGACAATGCGCCGTTGTGGTAGCCGCCGATGTACAGCTTGACCGCAGGGATCGACTCGATGCCGCCAATGGTGCCGATGACATTCGTCTCGGTCAGGGTGCCGGCCACGATGCCCGCCAGATACCCCGCCTGCGCCTCCGAAAAGACCAGGCCCTGGTAGTTCGGCAGCAGCTCGGCGGAGTCGCCATCGCACGTGAAGGTCGGATCCGGGTCGCCGGCCGCGTCGACGCAAACCGGCTGGTCGAGCCCGATGAAGTTGACCTCCGGGTTCTCCTTGGCCGCGACGGCCGTGGCGTTCCCGAGGGCGAACCCGTACGTGACGATGATCTGGTAGCCCTGGTCGATGAACGTCTGGAGGTTCTGCTCGTAGTCGGCCGGATCCTCGGTCACGATGACCTCGGCCGAGCCACCGACGGACGTGGCGCCGGCGATGGTGCCGCACCAGCCGCCCTCGTTGAACGACTTGTCCTCGAGCTGGCCGACGTCGGTGACGCCGCCGATCAGGAACGCGTCGCCGCTCTCAGGATCGCCGCAGGCCGCCAGGCCCGTTGGCTCCTCGCTCGGGGCCTCGCTCGGGGCCTCGCTCGCTGCTTGGCTCTCGGCAGGCTCGCTGGCCGCCGGCTCGCTCTCGTCGGCGCTGGCCGAAGGGCTCTCGCCGCCGCTGGTACAGGCCGCCAGGATCAGCATCAGGATGGCCAACACGGCCATCATCGAGCTGGGGAACTTCCGCATCTGTTTCCTCCACACCGTTTGAGTGGTGCGCTCTGCCGCGCGGTGCGCGGCGCCTCCGGTGCGCTCGGGGCCTTGGGCACCTGGCGCAGAATGTGCGGCATCATACTTCCTCGCCCGCGCGGACTACAAGGTTCACGCACATCTCTGCTGGCTGCACCCGGCCCGTATCATCGGGCGCCATGAGCGACCTTCCCGATCGCGTGCGCCTGGTGATCTTCGACCTCGACGGCGTCGTCTATCGCGGAATGGAGCCAATCGCCGGCGCGCGCGAGCTGGTCGAGTTCCTCCACGGCGTCGGCGTTGCGGTCCGATTCGCGACCAACAACTCGATGGTCGCTCGCGCCGGCTACGTCGAGCGGCTGGGAGCAATGGGCATTCCGGCCGGCGTCGACGAGATCGTGACTTCGACCTCGGCCACCGTCGATCACCTCCGGCGGCACGCGCCGCATGTTCGCTCGGTGCTCGCCATCGGTGGCGATGGCATGCGGGACGAGCTCGCCGACGCCGGGCTCGAGGTCAGAATGGCCGGTGAGATCAGGTCGGCGGGGCACGACGGCGGTCCGCTCGATCGACCCTATGACGCGGTCATCGTCGGTCTCGACCCGCACGCCGACTACTGGTCCCTGGCGGTGGCCATGAGCGCGGTGGCCGCCGGTGCTCGGCTGATCGCCACGAATGCCGATGCGCGCTACCCGACGCCCCGCGGCTTTCTGCCCGGCGCCGGATCGATCCTCGCCGCGCTGGCGACGGCCACGGGCGTGAACCCCGAGGTCATCGGCAAGCCCGCGCCCGCGATGTTCACCGCGATCCTCGACGCGAGCGGGATCGGTGCCGGCGAGGCCGTGGTCGTCGGCGACAACCCCGACGCCGACATCGCGGGCGCCCATCGAGCGGGCATTGCCGCCATCCTGGTGCTCACCGGCGTGGCCGATGCGGCACTCGCGGCCGCGCTCACCGGGGAACGGCGCCCGGAAGTCGTCGCCGCGGATCCGGACGAGGTGCGCGCGCTGCTCGCCGGCCGCGTCAGCTGATGGGCTGCTCAGACCGCCACGCGTCCCAGGCGCGCGTGGCGGACGCGATCAGCGGCCGCATGACGGCCGGCGGCGCGAAGGCGCGCTGGAAGCCGTTGAGGGCGATGCCGGCCAGCTCCTCGGGGACGAGGCCGACCGCCCGCGCGGTATTGACCATTTCCTCGGTCAGCGTCGTGGCCGTCACGGTGCGGTCGTCTGTCGAGAGCGTCACGCTCACTCCGGCTCGGTGGAGCGCCGCAATCGGGTGGCTCGCCAGGTCGGCGACCACGGCGGCCTGCACGTTCGACGTAGGACACAGGTCGAGGGTCACGTCTCGAGCCCGCAGGAGCTGGATGAGGTCGGGGTCCTCGATCGCCGTCACGCCGTGCGCAACGCGTCGGACACCGAGATCGAGTACCTCGCGGACCCGTTCCGCCCCCGCGACCTCACCCGCATGGGCGGTCAGCCCCAGCCCGCTGTCCTGGGCGGTATTGAAGGCGGCCGCATGCGGCGGGGCCGGCCAGGTGGCCTCCGGGCCGGCCAGGTCGAAGCCGACGAGCGGAAGGCCGAACTCCCCGGCGAGCCGCGCCAGCTCCACGTTGGCCCCCGGTGGGTGCTGTCGCATGGCCGTGACGATGAGCCCGATGAGGGGCGTGGCCGGCCCGTGGGCCGCCGCGACGCGCCTGATCCCCGACGCGACGGCGTCGATCACGGCGGCGACCGATAGCCCGCCCTCGAGATGCAGCCGCGGCGCCCAGCGGATCTCGGCGTACCGGACGCCGTCGAGCATGAGGTCCTCGACCAGCTCCGCGGTCACACGCTCGAGTGCCTCGGCGGTCTGGAGCAACGCGATCGGCAGGTCGAAGAAGGTGAGCAGCTCTGCCTGGTCGGCGCAGCGCTCCGGGCCGATCATCCGACGCCGTGCGTCGTCCAGGGTGAGGGGCATGCCGATCGCCTCGGCGAGCTCGACCGCGGTCGCCGGGCGCACCGATCCGTCGAGGTGCTGGTGCAGCTCGGCCTTGGGGAGCGGACGCACTGCGTCGACGGTGACCACGCGCCCATGATAAGCACGCGCGCGGCGATCTCCGTCGGAGCGGCGCTCATCGGTCTGGCGATCCTCGCCGGCCCGCGCGTCCCGGAGCCGAGCATCGGGATCGCGGCCGAGCGCTTGGTGCGCCAGCGGGCGCAGGTGGCGACCGATGCACTCGACGCGCTTCGGG
>CAYYDA010000192.1:0-3682 GCA_964470495.1 uncultured Steroidobacteraceae bacterium
ACCTGCCGATCAAGCTGTACGACGGGATGAAGATCGGCCAGATCAGCTTCCAGCGGCTCAGCTCCCCGGTCGAGATCGGCTACGGCGACGCCCGCATCGGCAGCAAATACCGCGGACAGACCGATCCGACCGCCAGCCGCTACCACGCTGACTTCGACCGCGGGCGCGTGACGCGTTCGTGACGGAGCCGCTCCACGAGCTCGGGCCGGCGCGGCGGTTCGCCGGCGGCATGAGCGTCCGGGTCCTGCGCGCGGGCTGGTTCCGACCGGATGCCGGCGGCTTCTTCGGCGTCGTGCCGCAGCCGCTCTGGAGCCGATTCGTCGAGACCGATGAGCGCGGCCGCATCCTGTGCCGCCTGAACCTGCTGCTCGTCGAGGCCGGCGGCAAGCGCATCCTGGTCGAGACCGGCACGGGGGTGCGCATGACCGATCGCGATCGCGACATCAAGGGCGTCGAGGGCGGCGACCCCGTGGAGGCGCTCCGTGCGGTCGGTGAGGATCCCGACTCGATCGACTTCGTCGTCCTCACGCACCTCCACTACGATCACGCCGGCGGCATGGTCGACGCCTCCGGGCGTCCGTTCTTCCCAAATGCCCGCTACGTGGTGCAGCGCGACGAGGCGGAGGCCGCGCACGGCGATGAGCTGCGCCTGGCCGGCGTCATGGAGGTCGAGCAGCTCGACGCGGTGCGCGCCGCGGGCCTGCTGGCCGAGGTGAACGGCGAGGTCGAGCTGGTGCCCGGCGTCCGGGTCCTCCGTACCGGCGGGCACACGCGCGGATCACAGGCAGTCGTCATCGGCCTCGATCGCCCCGGCGGCCGCGCCGGTGACCCGACCGATCGCGCCGTGTTCTGGGGTGACCTGATCCCGACCCGCTGGCAGCTTCCTGTTCGCTGGACGAGCGCGTACGACGACTACCCGATCGACGCCATCGAGGTCCGCAACGAGCTGGTGAACCGCGCCGCTGCCGAGGGCTGGTGGTGCTACTTCACCCACGACCCCGGCCCGCTGCCGATCCGGATAGAGGCAACCGAGAAGGGCAGCTTCCGCGCCGCCGAATGAGCCGCGCCGCACCGATCCGCCTAAGATAGGCAGGCCACGTCCAGAGCCTCACATGACTTCCGAAAGGACGCGTGTCTTCCCACATGACTGCAATCCGAACCCTGCTGCGCCCGGGCGCGGTCTTCACGCTCGCCATCGTGCTCGCCGCATGCAGCGGCGGCACCGGTGATGACAATACTGGCGGCGGCACCATCGCCGTGGTCGATGGCGTTGCCGAGATCAACGCCGACGACCTCGAGTTCGACGCGGCCACCATCACGGCCCCGGCGGGCCAGCCGTTCACCGTCGTCTTCGCCAACATGGAGGGCGTACCGCACAACTTCAGCGTGTACGAGGAGGAAGGCGGCGAGGTCGTCGCTGAGGGAACCGTCATCAGTGAGGGCGAGACCGACGAGGTCGAGATCCAGGGCCTCTCCGCGGGCGAGTACTTCTTCGTCTGCGACGTGCACGCCGCGGAGATGACCGGCACGCTCGTCGTCGAGGGCTGACCTCAGCTCGAGGCAAGTAGCTCGTCGAGGATCGCCACCATCCGGGCCGGATCGAGCGGCCCGACCACCTCTCGCAGCACGGTCCCCTCGGTGCCGATGAAGTAGTGCCGCGGCAGCCCATCGGTGCCGGCCCAGCGGTAGTAGGTCTCCAGCGTCGGGTCGAGGAGGATGGGGTAGGTCACGCCGTAGCGGTCGACGAAGTCAATCACCGCGTCGCGATCCTCGCCCCAGTCCACGCCGAGGATGAGCAGCTCGTCGGAGTATTCCTCCGCCAGACGCTGCATGGCCGGCATCTCAGTGCGGCACGGCTCGCAGCTGGTCGCCCAGAAGTTGACCCACACCAGGCGGCCGTCGGCGTCCGCCAGCGACCAGCTGCGACCCTCGAGATCCGGAGCGGTCAGCTCGGGCGCCGGCTGGCCGACCAATGAGCCGATGCGTCCGTCGGGCTGGCCGCGCAACAGCGGGATGGTGGCCAGCACCGCGAGCAGCGCGGCGAGGGCAACGATGACGAGCAGCCAGAGCAGGCTGTAGCGGCGGCGCCTCAGGATGGCCGGGATCATCGGCCCAGGGTGTCGGCGAGATCGGGACGGGTGATGATCAGCTCGAGCCGATCCCTGCCGTCGACGGCCAGGACCGGGATGCGGTGTGCGTAACGAACGAGCAGGTCGTCATCGGTCTCGATGTCGACCGCGTCCCATCCATCGGTTCCGAGCATGTCGTCAAGCAGGACGCGCGCCTCGTCGCAGAGGTGGCAGCCGTGCCGAACGTAGAGGGTCGGGCGTGGGGGCATGCGGCGGATGATACGGTAGGATCCGATCGGCGCCGCCCCCGTAGCTCAGTGGAAAGAGCGCCGCCGTCCTAAGGCGGGCGTCGGGGGTTCGAATCCCTCCGGGGGCGCCAACGACCCATCGGATATGGACATCTTGCGCAACTGCGCGATGATGACGCCCTGAGGGGCGATGTGCGATGAGGAGGCGGCATGGAGATCCAGCTCGCGGATGAGCATGTGTTCGTCCTCGACGAGCGCCTGACGGCCGATGAGATTCGCCAGCGGGCCATGGACCGCCGCGTCGGGGCGTTCGGGTCAGGGTTGGGAAGCCTGCTCCAGCGCCCCAAGCCGGACGACATCGAGCTGGTGGCCAGCCAGCGCCGGCTCGAGCCGTTCTGGCACGTCGCCGCGCAGGCCCGCTACGTCTATGACCGCCGTCGCGACTACACGGTCCCGGCCAGCAGCCCGGAGGTGCGCGAGGTCACCGTCCTCGGCCAGGACTTCCCGATCAACGAGGGCGCGGGTAGGGGATTCGTCCTGCCCGTCCTCGAGCATTGCCGCGAGGAGTTCAGCGCGCAGCTGTTCGTCGACGGGGTGACCGGTGCGCCGATGACCGACGCTGCGTCGATCATCGGAGGTCCCCGCCAGGAGGTGAGCGACCTTGCTGCGCTGGGTGCCAACGACACGATCGTCTTACCGCCCGAGCAACGCGCCTCGTACGTCGTCCGCCAATTGCTCGGGACGATGATGAAGCCGGTCCAGGCCGACAGCATGTCGGAGGAGTCGATGACCGTCCAGAACGTCGACCTCTACTACCGGCCGTGGTGGGCGTTCGAGTTTCTCTGGAAGCCCAAGGACAAGAAGGCCATCGTCGAACTCGACGCCGTCACCGGGCTGATGCGGCCGGGTCAGGCGCTGGCAGCGCGGGTCACAAAGATGATGAACCGCGACGCCCTGTTCGACATCGGGGCCGATACCGTCGGGCTGCTCGTCCCAGGCGGGAGCATCGCGGTCAAGGTCGCCAAGCTCGCCATCGACCAGAGCCACAAGACGTCGCCCTGACTTCGAGCCTTACTGCGTTGTCCTGGTGGCGGCCGTCGTCCGTCGCTCGTGGGTGCCTTCTGCGAACTCCTCGAGCATCTGGGCGTTGAAGGCCGGGATGTCCTTCGGCGTGCGGCTTGTGACGATCCCCTGGTCGGTCACGACCTCCTCGTCGACCCACTCGGCCCCTGCGTTGCGCAGGTCCGTCTTGAGCGACGGGTAGCTCGTCACGCGGCGGCCGCGCACGACGTCGGCCTCGACCAGGAGCCAGGGCGCGTGGCAGATGGCGGCGATCGGCTTGCCCGCGTCGGCGAAGGAGCGCAC
>CAYYDA010000193.1:0-3622 GCA_964470495.1 uncultured Steroidobacteraceae bacterium
ATCGTTCAATTCGGCCTCATCTTCGGCGCGAACGTGACCCTGACGAATGCGGCCCGCGAGGCTGGGCGCGCGGCAACCATTTCACGATACGACATAGCATCCTCGCGCACGGTCAACGACCTCAACCGCTGCACGCTCGCCCTCGACGCCGCCCGCCAGTCGTTCGGGCTCATGCATGCTGCCTCACCGAACTTCGTGGTCACGCGGCCGTGTCCATCCGGCGCCGGAGCGGATCTCAACGGTGACGGACTGCACGATCGCTGGGTAAACGGCGACCTCACCATGACCTTGTGCGCGTCGATGGCCACGCCGACCTCGGCCTGCCCCACGACGGGTACGTACTGCACTGCCGACGATCCGGGCGGATGCCTCGTCCAGGTGACGCTCATCTACCGATCCGACATCATCGTGCCACTCATCGGCGACCTGCTGGCGAAGGACGCCGGGGGGCGTCTCGTTCAGCGTGCCACGGCAACCATGGTCGTCAATTGATGCCCACCGCCGCCCAGCGCGGGCAGGTACTTGTCCTGTTTGCGATCCTCGTGGTCGTTCTCCTGGCCTTCGCCGGCCTGACGATCGACGTCGGCCGCCAGGTCGCGGAGCGACGTCATGTGCAGACGGCGGCTGACGCCGGAGCGCTCGCGGCCTGTAGGGCTCTGATCGCCGGCGAGACCGATGCCAGCGCGGCCGTGGCCGCGCGGCAGGTCGCACTCGCCAACCTGCAGGGTTCTCCCGCGGCCGCGGCGGCGGCCATCGACTCGCCGGCAACCTACGCCGATGAGGACGGGAGTGGGGCCATCGACGCCGACGAGCTGACCAGCGGGATCATCGTCGCCGGCACGACCGTCCGCGTCGCCATTTTTTCCGTCGTCGAGGCGACGCTCGCCCAGGTGGTCGGCGTCAGCACGCTCGAGACCGGGGCACGGGCACGGTGCGACCTGCAGGGGGCGCCAGCGATCCCGATCGTGGCCCGCCGCTACGCGAATCCGACCGGGCCGGGAAACGGTTTCGTCGACCACGTCGCGACCGCCGCCACCAGCGGGTCAGGTCAAGTCGACACGGTCAACCCACGCGGGTACGGCGCCCGGGTTCCGGCGAGCGAGTCCGCCCCGGGCCCGGACTTCGCGATCTACGGCCCGCAGAGTAAGGCGCACAACGACTCGAGCTTCCGCGGATTCGTCGCCCTCGACGTGCGCAACTTCGAGGGGGCCGACACGCGCGTGTACTACAACGGGGTCGCCGCCGGCACGAACGTGAACACCTTGAAGGACAAGGAGGGCGACTACGTCCGCACCGGCTACCCCGGGCCGGCCTTCCCTTCGGTGAGCGTGCCCCCCAATGGCGGCACCCAGGTCGCGGTCCTGTCGGGCAACAGCAGCGCGCACATCGTCAAGCCGATGTCGGATGCGTACCGACCGGGCGACCGGGTCTTGTTGGGCGTCTATGACGGCACGGTGATGCAGATCCCCGACTTCTCGATCAGCCCGCCAGTCGAGATCAGCCTGCCTTCCACCACCACGGCACCGTACGACGGCCCGACGGTCAGCGTCTCGCGCAACCAGCAGTTCACGAGCACGGTCACACTCTCCCTTGCTGGCGACGCGGCTGCCACTTCCGCCGGGTATCCGGGGTACGACCTCCTCCCCGACCCGTCCGTGACCCCGCCGGCCTCGGGTGACATCACCCAGCCGATCTGGTCGCAGAACACCTTCCAGCCAGCGACGAACGGTACGACCGTGGCCATGCACGACTTCCAGACCAACAACGTGGCGCCCGGCATCTACGCGGTGTGGGTGGAGGGTGAATCGGGCAATCCGTACTATCAGCGCCGACGCGTGCCCGTTCCGGTCCGCATCCAGACCGACGCGAACGGCGACGGCGACTACAACGACGTCGGCGACGTGACGGTGGCCCGCGACTTCAGCCTCTCCAACTCGGTGTTCGACGGTGCCACGGCCGTCCTCGGTGGGACGATCAGCCTGCCAATCCGGATCTCGACCGCGAACAATGCGACGACGCGGTGGGATGGGGGGGCGAACCTTCAGACACCGGTCTCGCTGAGCTGGGACACCGACTCCTTCACCGGTTGCTCGCTCAACCCCGAGCCGCTCAGTCTCGCCTCGATCTCGTTCAGCAGTGGGTCCGTCACGCCCGCCACGGGGACCGGCACGCTCGCGACGCTCGCGATCGACACGATGGGGCTCGCCCAGGGCTGCTACATGTTCACGGTAAGGGCGCACGGCATGAACGGCGAAGGTCAGCCAGTGACGCGCCTCGAGCGCGTGCGGTTCACTGTGGCGACCACGACCAGCAGCGGGCAATACGTCGACATCCTGGGCTATGCGGTCTTCGAGGTCGTCAGCATCGACTCGAACTCGATCGTCGGCCACGCCGTCTCCGGCATCTACGCCGATCCGAACGACAACGGCCTGCGGCGCGCCCAGCGCGCCCGCCTCGGTCCGTGGTCATGACCCTTCTCATTCGCATCCGATAGGAGCGCCAACACCCCGTGGAACTCGAGTACTCCGCCCACAACAGTCGCCGATCGAAGGTCTACATCGGCGCCGGCATCATCATCGCGCTGCTGGTGGCGGCCACCGTCTACCTGGCGCTCCAGGCCAGCGGCCTCAACGCAGCCGGCGAGGTCGAGATGCGGAACGTCGTCGTGGCCGTCCGCGAGATCCCGGCACGGACGGCCATCGCGGACGGAGACGTTGCCGTCCGCAGCATCCCGGCCGACCCGACAAACGAGACAGCCTTCGCGTCACTTGACGAGGTGCTCGGACGCGTGGTCGGCGTCCCCTTGGCGACCGGCCAGCTCATGTCGCGCAACGTGCTGGCTTCGACAACCGAGGGACAGACCTTCTCGATCTTGGAGCCCGGACAGGAGTTCGATCCCGGTGGCCCGGACCTCCGCGCGGTCAGCCTGACCGTGGCCGACAGTAACGCGGTCGCCGGAACCCTCGTGCCGGGTCAGCGCGTCGACCTGATCGTCACCTTGCCGGTGAACCCGGAGCTGGGCCAGACGAACACGCAGTCGGTTGCCGACGGGGCACAGTACGTCGCGGGGCCGTCCACGAAGGTGACGCTGCAGGATGTGACGATCCTTGCACGCACCGGCGGCGTGTATATCGTTCGAACCGACCTGGACACGGCGGAGAAGATCGCCGAGCTCCAAGCCGTCGGCGGCGTCTTTACGATGGTGCTGCGACCCGAGGAGGACGATCGACAGGCGGAAACCGAGGGCTCGACAGTCGACCAACTCATGGAGGAGTACGGCTTCCCGGTCCCAGGACGGCCGCGGTTCGAAGAGCTCTCCGCCGGCAACTAGCTAGCTCGAACGCAGCCCCGCCAGGGCTTCCTCCACCTGGCGGCGCGTCTCCTCCATCGGCGCCGACCCGTCGATGACGACGTCGGCCGCGGCGACCTTCTCCTCCTGTGACGACTGGCTGGCCAGACGCTTACGAGCCGCCGGCTCGTCCATTCCACGCGACTCCGCAAGCCGTCGAATGGCGTCGCCCTCGTCGCAGCGCACGACCCAGATCGCGTCGCACGCATCCGCCAGCGGCGACTCCACCAGCTTGATGGCCTCGACGCTCGCCGTCTCGACCCCGCCCTCGGC
>CAYYDA010000194.1:0-3582 GCA_964470495.1 uncultured Steroidobacteraceae bacterium
GCCGCGGTGCTCGTGCTGGCCAGGGTGGCGCTGGGGCGCGTGGACCTGTGACGGGCGCCGACGGCGGCGCATCGGTGCGCATGCACCCGGTCGCGGCGTGGGCCACGCTCGTCGTCGCGAGCCTGGGCGTCCTGCTTGGCGGGGCCGAGCTCATGGTCGTGGCGATCGCCCTGCCCTCGATCGTCGCCGATTTCGGCGGCTGGGCGGACCTGGCGCGCGTGAGCTGGATCGTCAACGCGTATTTGCTCGCATACGTGGTCGCCATGCCGCTGGCCGGCCGCGGCGCCGACCTGTGGGGAGCCCGCCGCCTCTATGTCGTGGCGCTGCTCCTGTTCGTCGCCGGGAGCGCCGGCGCCGGCCTGTCCCGATTCACCGGGTCGGAGGACGGCCTGACCTGGCTCATCGTGGCGCGGGTGGTCCAGGGCTTCGGCGGCGGCGCGCTCGTCCCGCTCTCGATGGCACTCGCGTCCCACCTCTTCACGGGACGGCAGCGGGCCGCGGCGCTCGGCCTCGAGGGCGCGGCGACCTACATCGGCATGGCCATCGGGCCGGCCTACGGCGCCTGGGTACTGCTCAACTTCAACTTGCCGATCCCCGGCGTCGACATGGCCAACTGGCAGTGGATCTTCCTGCTGAACGTGCCGATCGGCATCCTGGCGCTGCTCCTGATCTACGTCGTCGCCGGCGGCGTCGAGACGCCTCGTGCGCGCGCTGGGCTGGACCTGGCCGGGGCTGCGTTGCTGTCGGTCGCGCTGGTGGCCGGCATCGGCGCCATCACCGTCTCGGGCGCAAATGGCTGGACCGATCCGCTCGTCCTGGGCGGCGTGGCGTTGGCAGCCGTCGCCTTCGGCGCCTTCGCGTGGCGCGAGCTCCATACGAGCTCCCCGCTCGTCGACCTGCGCCTCTTCACCGACCGGGCCTTCAGCGCAGCGAACGCGGTGAGCCTGCTGACCGGCTATACGTTGGCCACGGCCATCATCGGCGGACCGGTCTTCGTCAACCGCGTCCTGTTCGGGACCGATGCGCAGGCCTCGACGCTCCTCACCGCGCTCACGCTGGCAATCGCCGTCGGCGCGCTCGCCGGCGGGTTCGTGTCGGGCTTCATCGGCGAGCGGATCGTCACGGTGGTCGGCGTCGTCGCCACCGCCGCCGGCGTGTGGCTGGCGCTCGGCTGGGGCGTCGACACCGACCTTGATCGGCTGGTGCGCGACCTGGCACTGTTCGGCGTCGGGTTCGGGCTCACGGTCTCCCCGCGCGCGACGGCGGCGGTCGAGGCGGCCGGCGCCGGTGCCTACGGCGTCGCGAGCGCCATGCTCCAGATCACGCGCACCATCGGCATGAGCGTCGGCCTGGCCCTGCTGACCTCGATCGGGCAGAATCGGATCGATGAGCTGTCGGCACTGATCGCAGATCCGGTCCTGCGGGACGCGCTGGTCGTCGAGCTCGGACGTCCGGAGTTCATCGGCGTGGACCCGCAAGCGTCGCTGGCGCTGGTCGCGGTGCTGGAGACCTGGTCGCAGGGACAGTCTGCCGACGTGCTGCGGCTGGTCATGGGAATCGCGCTGGGCGTGGCGCTGGTCACGCTGGTGCCGGCGTGGTTCGTGCGTGGCCGGCCGGGGTCGGGCGAGCGGCGGGTGGTCTAGGAGCCCTCGATCGGGTCGGCAACGATCACGAGCTCGCCCCAGTTGCGGTTGTAGCCCTGCGAGGTCTGGAGCGTGAGACGCTCGTATGGGGTCGGCTGTGTCCAGGCGGCGCCGGCCGCGCAGTCTTCGTGGATCTGGAGGGCGAGCGGCGGGTCCGGCGGGTTGAGGGCGGGGTCGGCGTTGGGGTCGGGGCAGGGTACGTTGGGGCGCACCTCGGTCACGACGTAGCGCAGGACCATGTCATCGGACATGCGCACCAGGATCTCGGCGCCGATCTGCACGTTCCAGAGTGGCTTGAAGAGGCTGAGGACGGCGTGGGCGAACACGTACGAGTTCGTGTTGCGCCCCGGCTGGCTGCCGGCCGACAGGATGTACGCCGCGTCCAGGGGTGGGAAGCCGTCGTCCACGGAGCTCTGCGACTGCCTGACCAGCACGTTGATGCCGACCGACGGGACCTCGAGCTGGACCGCCGTGACGTCGTCCGGCAGGGGCGTTCGCGTTGGCGTCGGCGACGGGACCACGCTCTCCGACGGCGAGGCCGATGCGGTCGGGTCGACGGTCGGCGTCGCCTCTGCCACGGGCCTCGGCGATGGCGATCGCGTGGCGATTGGTGAGAGGCTGGCCGTCGGCTCGCCGTCCAGGTCGAGCGTGCCGATAATGATGAGGGCGACTCCCACCACCCCCAGGATGATCGGGAGCGCCCATGAGGAGAGACGCTTCACGTGAGCGAGTCTAGCCAACGGACCGATCCATCGCTCTCGCGCGCGCTCGCGCTGGCACGGGATGCCCTGGCCCACGAGCCCGCGGGCCTCCTGACCGACTTCGACGGCACGCTCTCGATGATCGCCCAGGATCCGTCGGGTGCCCGGCTGGTGGACGGCGCCGGCCGAGCGCTCGCGGCCCTCGCCGATCGGCTGGCAGTGGTGGCCATCATCACCGGCCGCGCGCCGCTCGACGCGCGCCGGCTGACCGGCATCCCGGGGTTGCTGATCGCGGGCAACCACGGCATGGAGTGGCTGGAACCGGGAGCCGAGGAGGCGCACGCCGGCCCCGAGGCGTCGTCAGTCGCTGAACGCCTGGACGAGGTGCTCGCGCGCCTGCCCGAGCTTCCCGGGGTGATCCCCGAGCACAAGGGCGTCTCCGCGTCGGTCCACTACCGCAAGGCCTCCGATCCCGACGCAGCGAGGGCCGTCATCCTGAGTGCCCTGGGCGACGTGGAGGAGCATGGCCTTCGGATCGGGCACGGACGGATGATCGTGGAGGTTCGACCGGTCGGGCTCGGCGACAAGGGGAGCGCCGTGCACGCCATCGTGGAGCGCTTCGCCCTGCGTGGCGTGGTGGTGATGGGCGACGACGTCACCGACCTCGACATGTTCCGCGCCGTCGCCGGGCTTCGTGACGCCGGCCGGATTCGCGGCGCGATCATCGGCGTCGGAGGTGCCGACCACGAGGCGACGCCCGAGATCGTCGCCGCGGCGGACGCGATGCTGGTCGACCCGGTTGCCGCCGCCGACTTCCTGATGACGCTCGCGGCTCCCGCCTGAGACGAGTTCGTTTCGCGATCAGCCGGCGAGCTCGGCGAGGTCCTCCAGCTGGCGGCGCAGCCACCAGGTGATGTCCTCTCGCTCGACTCCCCGGCGCAGGCGAGCCAGGCGGCGTGCGCGCTCCTCGGCCGGCATGGCAAGGGCGGTGGCAAGCGCGTCGGCGGTGCCGACCACGTCGGCGGGGGCGACCGGCAGGGCGCCATCGGCCATCTGGTCGAACGCCCCCGCGGTCTCGGACAGCACGAGCGCGGCGTCGCGCCGGGATACGACCACCGCCTCCTTTGCCACGAGATTCATGCCGTCGACCAGCGGGTTGACGAGCACGACGTCCGCGATCGAGAGGCCGGCCAGGGCCTGCGCGTAGTCGTTCTCGTAGAAGAGCTGGACAGGACGCC
>CAYYDA010000195.1:0-2039 GCA_964470495.1 uncultured Steroidobacteraceae bacterium
AGCCGAACGTGTCGTGCAGGCGGAACGCGTCGGCGCCGCCGATCACGCCGCCTGCGGCGACCAGATCGTCCAGGCGCGCGCTCCCGGCCTCGAGCGTGCGGGCGAACTTCTCCTCCTCGGCCTCGATCGCGTCGAGGATGGCGTCCCGCCGCTCGACGAGATGTGGGTACGCCTCGCCCATGATGCCGATCACGACCGAGGCGGTCTCGCGGAGGAACGGCTTCGTGATGCCGAGCAGCCGGCCATGGCGCACCGCGCGACGCATGATCCGCCGCAGCACGTAGCCCGGCCCGTCGTTCGTCGGCGTCACGCCTTCCGCCAGGAGGAACGTCATCGCGCGCGAGTGATCGGCCACGACCTGGTAGCTGAACCGCTCGCTCTCCACCGTCTCGGGGTCGTGACCGATGAACTGCGCCAGGCGGTCGATGATCGGTTGGAAGAGATCAGTCCTGTAGTTCGAGTCGACGCCCTGGACCACCGACGTCATGCGCTCGAGGCCCATCCCGGTGTCGACGCTCTTGAACGGGAGCGGGGTGAGGCTTCCGTCCGCGGCGCGGTCGGACTCCATGAAGACGAGGTTCCAGATCTCGAGCCAGCGCGGGCAGTGCTCCGAGTGATCCGGGACGCAATCGGGACCCTCGGAGAGGTGCGCGCCTCGGTCGTAGTGCAGCTCGCTGCACGGGCCGCACGGACCGGTGTCGCCCATGCGCCAGAAGTTCTTCTCGTCGCCTTCGGCGATGTTGCCCCAGCGCACGAGACGCTCCGCCGGCAGGCCGATCTCCTCGCTCCACACCCGGTGTGCCTCGTCGTCGTCGGTGTACACCGTCGCGGCAATGCGCTCGGGGTCGAGCCCGAACTCATCGGTCAGGAGCTCCCAGGCCCAGTGGATCGCCTCGCGCTTGAAGTAGTCGCCGAAGCTCCAGTTGCCGAGCATCTCGAACAGGGTCTGGTGGCGCGGAGTACGGCCGACCTCCTCGAAGTCGTTGTGCTTGCCGGCCACGCGCAGGCAGAGCTGGGCGTCGACCGCGCGGACGTAGTCGCGCTTCTCCTCGCCGGTCAGCACGCGCTTGAACGGCGCCATGCCGGAGTTCACGAAGAGCAGCGTCGGATCGTCCTTCGCGAGCAGCGGCGCCGATGGGACGCGCGTGTGGCCACGCTCCTCGAAGAAGCGCTGGAAGCGCTCGCGGACCTCGGCCGCGCTCATCGGCTGCATCGGTTCACCTTCGTTCCACGACGAGAGCCGGCGACCGACCGGCTCTCGTGCTGTGTGATCGTGTCGCGGCTACGGGAGGGGTCAGGAGGCGGCGGCCTCGGGCTGCGCGCCGGCGTGGGCGTCGTAATCGGTGACCATCTCGGCGCGTGCCTGATCGGCCGCCAGGCGGCCCTCGTTCACTGCGTCACCGAGCTCCGAGCGCTTGGTGTCGACGAAGTCGCCGACGTGCTCGCGGAACTCCTCGCCCGTCTGCGGCGCCATGATCAGCCCGAGGGCCGCGCCGATCAGCCCGCCGATCACGACGCCGGCCAAAAAGCTGCCGAATCCGGAATCCTTCATCTGTCCGATGAGTCCTCTCGCGTTTCCGCTGATTCTACCGGCCACGGCTCCGGCTGGCGCGGATGCTCCTCCCAGAACGAGACGTCGTCCGGCACGGGCGTCGGGTCCACCGGCCGGGCGTTCTCCAGGCGCGGCGAGGCCGTGACCTGAACGGTGTCGAGGCTGTGCTGGAGGCTGTTCATGAGGTCGGTGAGCCGATCCAGCTTCACGGCCACGTCCTCGGTGAGCACCTCGACGTTGCTCGTCAGCTCGCGCGCGTGGGTCAGGATCGGCCGCAGCTCGGAATCGGTCGCGCGGGTCAGCCTGCGCAGGTCCATCGTCAGTGCTCGCGTCTCCCGAATGAGCGGCGAGGCCCGCCACGCGAGGTACGCCAGCGACGCGCCGGCCGCGAGCACGCCGAGCCCGGCACCGATGTTGAAGATGGCCAATGCGAGGTCCATCGGGCGACTCTACAGGACTAGTCTTCCACCCGAATCGGACCCAGGGC
>CAYYDA010000195.1:2139-3520 GCA_964470495.1 uncultured Steroidobacteraceae bacterium
CTCAGCCCTGGGCGCGAGCGATGCGCCCCCCGCCGAGGCACTCATCGCCGTCGTACAGCACGGCCCCCTGGCCCGGCGCCGGGGCCCAGACCGGCTCCGCGGTCTCGACCAGAAACCGATCGCGACCGATCATCGTCACCTCAGCCGGGACGTCCGGCGCGCGGTGCCGGATCCGAACCGATGCCTCGAAGCGCTCGCCGGGAGCGTCTCCCGCCGTGAACCGCGCGCCATCGACCCCGAAGGTGCGCTGCGCGACCTCAGCCCGGCGACCGATGACGACCGTGTTCGTGGTGGGCTGCACCTCGCGCACGTAGACCGCCTCGCCCAGGGCGACGCCCAGGCCATGGCGCTGCCCGACCGTGTAGTGGGCGTACCCGGTGTGCGTGCCGACACGGGTGCCATCGCCGTCGACGATCGGCCCGGGGTCGCCGGCATAGCCGCGCCGCTCTTCGAGCAGCGTCCGATAGTCACCAAGGGGAACGAAGCAGATCTCCTGGCTCTCCGGCTTCTGGGCCGTCGGCAGCGTCAGGTCCGCCGCCATCGCGCGGACCTCGGGCTTGGTCAGGTCGCCCAGGGGGAAGCGCGTGCGCGCAAGCTGATCCTGGTCGAGGACCCACAGGAAGTAGGTCTGGTCCTTGTCGGCATCGGCGGCGCGAAGGAGGCGCCAACTGCCGTCGCGGTGCTCGATCCGGGCATAGTGGCCGGTCGCGACCGCATCGGCTCCGTAGGCGGCCAGCCCTCGCTTCAGCAGCTCGTCGAACTTGATGTACTGGTTACAGGCCTGGCACGGGTTCGGCGTGGCGCCGTCGAGGTACGCGTCGACGAAGGCGTCGATCACCCGCGTACCAAACTCGCGCTCGACGTTGAGCACGAAGAACGGGATGTCCAGGATCTGCGCAACGCGTCGCGCGTCGTCGGCCGCGTCGGGCGAGCAGCAGCTACGGGAAAGCTCGTAGCCCTCCGGCATGTCGCCGTGGGTGCGCATCCACACGCCGATGACCTCGTCCTCGCCACGCTCCTTCGCCAGCAGCGCGGCCGCGACGGACGAATCGACGCCGCCGCTCATGGCGGCCACGATCCGGCTCATGCGGGCGCCGCGACCTTCGGGTGCACGCCCTGGATCCCGCGCAGGCGAGGCAGCACCCCGCGGATGGCTGACAGCGCCACCTCGATGTCGTCCGTGGTTGTATCCGGCCCGGTCGTTATCCGCAACGACCCGTGCGCCAGGTGCGGATCGATGCCCATCGCCAGCAGGACATGGCTCGGTTCGGTGTTCCCCGACGTGCACGCGCTGCCGGTCGAGACCTCGACGCCCTCGAGATCCAGCGCCGCGACCAGGTCGCCACCCTCGACGCCCTCGATCACGACGCTGACGTTGTTC
>CAYYDA010000196.1:0-3514 GCA_964470495.1 uncultured Steroidobacteraceae bacterium
GGGCTGGCGCTTCACCAACCCGCGCCTCGCGGACGCGTACTACCCGTACTCGATGGGTGAGACCGCCGAGAACGTTGTCGAGCGATGCGGCGTCACCCGCGACGACCAGGACGCCTTCGCCCTGACCTCGCAGCAGCGCTGGAAGTCGGCCCACGACGCCGGACGCTTCGCCGATGAGATCGTCGCCGTCGACACGCCGGACGGTCCGTTCGCGACCGATGAGCATCCGCGCCCGGATGTGACGCTCGAATCCTTGGCCAAGCTGAAGCCGGCGTTCAAGCGCGACGCGTCAGGAACGGTCACGGCCGGCAACAGCTCCGGCATCAACGATGGCGCGGCCGCCGTGCTCGTCATGTCCGAGGCTCGCGCGCGACAGCTCGGCGTGCGACCCATGGCACGCATGGTTGCCAGCGCGGTGGCGGGCGTGGATCCAGCCACCATGGGCCTGGGCCCGATCCCGGCGAGCCGGCGCGCCCTCGAGCGGGCCGGAATCGGTGTCGAAGAGCTCGATCTGGTCGAACTGAACGAGGCGTTTGCCGCCCAGGCCGTACCCGTCATGCGTGAGCTCGGCGTTGATCCGGAGAAGGTCAACGTCAATGGTGGAGCGATCGCCATCGGTCACCCACTGGGCGCCTCTGGCGCGCGGCTCACGGCGACGCTCTTGCACGAGATGCGGAGACGCAGCGCTCGATACGGCCTCGCCACCATGTGCATCGGCGTCGGGCAGGGGATCGCTGCCGTCTTCGAATCCGTCGAGTAACCCGCCAGTGTCGGATGTCCGCCTGATCTTCTCGGTCCAGGCGATCCGCGCGTTCCTGTACGGCTTCAGCAGCATCATCATCGGTGCGTCGCTGGCCGTCACCGGCCTCGACGCGGCCGCGGTGGGCGTCGTGTTCACCGCGATGCTCATCGGAATGGCGATCTCCTCCCTGGCCATCGGACGCTGGGGTGAGGCGCTGGGACGTCGACGCGCGTACGGCGGGCTGTTGGTCCTCATGGGGCTGGCGGGCACCGTCTTCGCCCTCACCGGCTTCGTCCCGTTCCTCGTACTTGCCGCACTGACAGGCACGCTCTCGACCGATCCGAACGAGTCCGGACCGATCACCACGGTGGAGCAGGCGATGCTGGCGTCGGCCCCGCCGGCAGAACGGAGCCGGGTCTACGGGCGCTACAACGCCGTCGCCTTCCTGGCCGGCGCGGTCGGCGCCCTGGCCGCCGGTGGGCCCAGCGCCATGCGCGACTTCATCCCGGGGCTGCCGCCGGACCAGCGCTGGCTCCTGCTCATGCCGATCGGCGCCGCTGCGTGTGCGCTCCTTGCCCGGCGCCTGAGCCTGCGAGTCGAGGTCGCGGCCGATCTGCCGGCTGGCGCCCGTGGCCTTCAGCGCTCGCGCGGCGTGGTTCGGCGCCTCGCCGCGCTGTTCTCCCTCGACGCGTTCGCCGGCGGCTTCATCGTTCAGACCTTCATCGTCTTCTGGTTCGGCCGTGAGTTCGGTGCCGACGCTGAGCTGATGGGACTCGTCTTCTTCGGCGTCGGCCTCCTTCAGGCGGCATCGTCGGTGGCTGCCGGCTGGCTGGGCGCCCGCATCGGCCTCCTCAACACGATGGTCTTCAGCCACCTGCCCTCGAACGTGCTGCTCGCGCTGATCCCGTTCGCCCCGACGCTGGCCGTGGCTATCCTGCTCCTACTGGCCAGGTCGATCCTGTCGCAGATGGACGTCCCCGCGCGGCAGGCATACGTCGCCGCGCTCGTCGATCCGGCGGAGCAGACCGCCGCCGCGGCCTACACCAACTCGGCGCGCCATATCGTTCGCCCTGCGGGTCCGGCGCTCGCCTCACTCTCGATGGGCATGGTGCCAGGGCTGCCGTTTCTCATCGCCGGTGGCCTGAAGATCGTCTACGACCTGGCCCTGTACATCACCTTCCGTCGGGTGCGCTTGGCCGAGGACGACCGCGTGCCCGACGCTCGCGACTGACGTCGCGTGCGGTCAGGCGCTGCGCTTCGACAAGTACATCGCCGCATCGGCGCGGCGGAACGCTTCGCGCAGCGTCTCGCCCGGGGCCGGTACGGCAGAGCCGATCGAGAGCGAGAGGCCCGCGCCGGGCTGTGAGCTGCGCCACGTTGCGCAGGCGGCCTCCACCCGGCGTCGCACGGCGCCTTCGGCCAACGCATCGGTGTCGGGCAGGAGGGCGGCGAACTCGTCGCCGCCGATGCGCACGACGATGTCGCCGCCGCGGAGCGACCGGCGCAGGATTCCGGCGGCCGCAATGAGCAGCTCGTCGCCGATGGCGTGCCCGTGCTCGTCGTTCGTCGCCTTCAAGTCGTCGAGGTCGATCGACAGCAGCACCACCGGTCGATGGTGGCGTTCCCATCGCGACTGCTCGATGGTCAGCGTGTCCTCCCACCTGACGCGGTTGCCAAGTCCGGTGAGCACGTCGGTCCGCGCTTCGAGCGCGAAGCGGTCGCGCTGGGCTGCGAGGTCCTCGTGTGCGATGGCCTGGAGCAGTGCGGCCTCGGATGCATCGGCGAGTGCGCGGCCGACGCGCTGGCAGAGGAGCGTGAAGCCGCGTGGCCGCTGGTCGGTGTGTCCCACGATCAACGCGCCCATGACCTCGGATCGGCCGATGCCGAGCGCGTAGCACGAGATGATGCGCAGGCCGCTCTCGCCCACGGCGCGCAGGTTCTGCTCGACGATGGGTCCGTTCGCCGCTCGCTTGGCGAGGTCGTGCAGCGCATCGCGCAGCACGCTGTCATCGGCCATGGTCGACCACGCCGTGCCGCCGCCGTACACGTGGGGCTGGCCCCTGTGGCGAAGCAGCACGGCGCCGATCTCGCACGACAGGGCATCCGCCGCGACGTTCGCCACGTGGGTTGCCGTCTCCGCGAGGGTTTGGGGAACGTGATCGGTGAGCTGACGGACCGCGTGGACGAGCTCCAGCTCATCGGCGAGCAGCTTCGATGGCGACACTTCGCCGACCGCCGCAACCGCCTCGGTCGTTCGGCGGACGAGCTCCGCGCTCGAGGCGCGGATCGGGCTCGTGCTGCCGACCACCATGACGTGCTCGCCCGCGGCCGCCAGGGCCGCGTGTGCGCTCCAGTACGGACCCATGACATGGACCGGTTCGGCGGCAACCACGCGCACCACGCGGCGATGCTCGAGCACCTCACGCAGGAGGGGCTCGACCGTCACGTCGAGCTCGACCACGCCGGCCCAGCCGGTACCGCGCCCTACTCCGCCACGCAGATGCGCGCGCCCATCGCGGAGCTCGAAGACCATCAGGTCCTCGACTCCGAGCGCTGTGGCGACCTCGTTGGCCCGTGAATCGGTGGAAACAGGCATCGATCTGCAGGGTAGGCCCGGCCGCCCGAGGCGGCGATGGTCCGATCGGCGGGGTGGCAGTACCCTCGCCGTTCAGCCGGATTTCTGGTCCTTCCGCGCGAAACGCGCGATGGGCGGTCCCGCCTAGGCGAGCTTGAGGTTCGGCAGCACCTTCTCGCCGAAGGTCGAGATGAAGG
>CAYYDA010000197.1:0-3485 GCA_964470495.1 uncultured Steroidobacteraceae bacterium
AGCTGGTCCGCGTGCTCCTCGAGATGCTCGACGATGAACTGCTCGACGATCCGCTGCACCGTCATGTCGCCCAGCGTCGGGTGGGCGCCGCGACGCGTCCACGCCTCGGGCGGGAAGGACCGGATCGCATCGGTCACCTCCGCCAGCGAGCCTCGAACGCGCTCGAGCAGGGCAGAGGGATCGGTGTGGCGCTCGCGCTCGATGGCCTCGAGGCGGCCGGCATCGGTCCTGACGCGTCCGAACGGCACCGGCTCGTACGTCGGCAGCGCGATGACTCGCTGCGCCTGGGCCAGCCAGTACGCCGGGAACTCGGCGAGGTGCGCCCAGACCTGTCCGGCCTCCCACTGCTCGCCGCTGCCGGGATCGGGTGCCGTCAGGCCGGGCGGAGGTGGGTCGGAGGCGTGCTCGGCGAGGCGTCGCTCGGCATCGGCAAGGCGTGCGATGAGGGCGTCGACGTCGGCGGTCATCGGCTCGGGCGCTCCACGACCGGCGCGCTCAGCTCGCCGAGACGCTCGATCGCCAGGGTGACCGTGTCGCCCGGCTCCAGGTAGCGTTTCAGGATCTCGTCGCGGACCTCGAGCAGGCAGCCCGTGCCGACGGTGCCGGAGCCAAGGAGGTCGCCGGGGCGCAGGCGGACGTCGGCAGACGCACGCTCGACCATCTGGCCGAAGCCGAAGTGGGCCGATGACCAGGTTCCCCGCGAAAGCTCCTGTCCGTTCACGGTGGCCGTCATCGCAAGATCGTAGCCCGTACCGCTGCGGGCGTCGGCGAGCTCGTCCGGTGTGGCCAGCCAGGGACCGATGGAGGACGCGAAGTCCTTGCCCTTCGCCGGTCCCAGCCGCACGGTCGTCTCCTCGCGCTGAAGGTCGCGGGCGCTCCAGTCGTTGAGGACCATGTAGCCGCCGATCGCCTCGTCGCCTCGAGCCGCGTCCACGTCGCGCACCGGGGTGTCGATGAGCGCGGCGACCTCGAGCTCGTAGTCGAGCTCGCTCGATCCGCGTGGCGCCCAGACGGCCTCGCCGGCACCCCGGATCTCGGACACGTTGCTGAAGTAGAAGATCGGCAGGCGGTACCAGGCTTCCGGGATCTCCATGTCGCGTCGCTTCCACATCGTGCCGACGTGCTGCTCGAAGGCGTAGAAGTCGCGGAAGGTGGGTGGCTGGAGAATCGGTGGGCCGAACTGCAGGACCGATGCGTCGATCGGCTCGTCGGGTTCGGCCTCGAGCAGATCCGCGAGGGCGTCGACCCGCAGGCCGGACGCGAGGTGCGCGTCGAGCGTTGTCACCGGCTGTCGAAACATGACGCTGTTGTGCGCCCGGGCGGGCTGCGCGCCCACGAGCGAGCGGCGAGCCGCTTCGAGATCGAGCCAACGTGTGCCATCAGCATCGAGCGCGGCCGCGAGGCGCCACCGGGTCCCTGCGGGAGCGTCCTGCTCCCTGACGTGGGCGATCTTCATCGTCTCCAGTGTAGGGGTGAATTCAGCTCGATCTGAGGCGGTCGCGGAGGCGCCGCCATCGGCCGAGGGCGCGGCGGTGCTCCGCGTCGGTCAGGACTCGGTTGCCGTAGCGAGCCAGGGCGTAGTCGGCCTGGAGCACGTTGATCTCCGGGATCTCGACCCGGGCGGCATGGGCGTGGGGCGACTCGGCGTCGCGTCGGGCGCGTGCGGGCTCGTGCGCGTCGAGGTAGTCGAGGGCGGCAAGGTAGGCGCTGACGGCATCCGTTGGGCGTCCGGCGCGGCGACCGCCGGACCTCGTGAGCCGCGGGATCTCGAGCCGGAACGAGCGCTGCGGGATGCTGAAGGACCGCTCCTCGTTGCCGGCGCGCGTCCGCCCTCCGGCCCGGCGGCGGATCCACGTCCGGATCACGATCACGGCGAGCACTGCGAGGGCGGCCCACAGGATGGCCAGCGTCGTGATCGGTCCAGAGAGCTGCTCGATCGTGTACTCGCGGATCTGCGGAAGTCGGGCCAGCTCCTGGGGCGTCATCGGCGGGGGAAGGGCGACGCCGAGCCGGCTCAGGGCCTCGTACAGCGCGGTAGAGAGAATGGCCGCCACGAAGGCGAATGCCAGGAACACGTAGCCGAGGAGGCCGATGACCGGCCCGATGAGGCCGCGCACGACCGTGTCGACCGGCAGGCCCAGCAGGTTCGCGGCGGGGAGGCCGATGGCCAGGACGATCGCGAGCACACCCAGCACCGTGCCCAGCCAGGACCGGTTGGTGCGCCAGTCGACGCCCGTCTCGCGACCGATCTCCTGGAGCCGCGCGAGGCCGGCCGCCATGAACCCCGCCGCGACGAACGTCAGGCTTGCCACGAAGGCGTGCTCGACGAACACGGGCCGCAGCTCGTCCGTGCCCAGCTGTCCCAGGATCCACGGCAGGGCCAGCGACGGCACCCCCACCAGCACGAGCCGGGTCAGGGCACGGTCGTCGATCTCGTGACCGCGGCCGACCCCGCGCATGGCGGCAACCAGCAGCAGCCAGCCGCCGGCATGGACGCCGATCGCCGCCGCCAGGTCGCCGGACATCGTCAGCGAGCGAGCCTGCCCGTCCCATAGCCACCCCACGATCCCGATCCCGACCAGAACGCCGAAGAAGGTCAGCGGCCGATCGTCGGGCCGGAGCCAGCCACGACGCACGGCGACTGCCGCCACGCCGGCCGCCACGGCGAGCTCGAGCGGACCCAGCAGCGGCACATGGCCCGCGATCGCGGTCTGAACGGCGACGTACACGACCGCCAGCCAGGCTCCCTCGGCCAGGATGGCGAGGATCGGCAGGAGCCAGCCGATCAGGCGCTCAGCCGGCCACAACGAGCGCATCGGCCCTCCTCCAGTCCGGGTCAAGCTCCGCGACGCGTGCCGGAATGCCGATGGCGGCCATCTGTGACCGATGCGTCTCGCGCTCCGGCCCGAGCGCGAGGTGCGTGACCGCGTAGCCGCTGCGTGACAGGCGGCGCAGCCGATCGGCATACGGCTCCGGGTCGCGGGCGGCGAGCGTGAAGACCGTTCCGCCCGGGGCAAGGCGTCGCGGCACGACGCCCAGCAGCCGCTCGAATGGGAGTGACAGGATCGGCTGCACCCGGGCGAGGACGTCCTCGATCCTGCCGAGCTGGCTCGAGGCGGCCGAGGGTGGCAGGTAGGCGTACTGGCGGCCGCCGACCAGCTGGGCGCCGAGCAGCAGCCCGCACGCGCTGTCCGCGCGGAGCAGCCGGCGCGCCAGCGATGCCGCGGCAACGCACAGCGCCTCGACCTGGTCGTCGTCGAAGATCATCAGCCAATGCGGCCCAGGCACCGTCTGGAGGTCGACCGCTATGAGCACCTGCTGCTCGTGCACCGGCTCGTAGCGCCGGCTCACGTGCTCCCCAATGCGCGCGGTCGCCCGCCAGTGGATGCGCCGCACCGGGTCGCCGGGCTGGTAGGGCCGCACGCCGGCGAAGCGCGACGGGTCGGTGAACAGGCTCGCCCTCGCCCGCGCCGTTCCCAGCGGCG
>CAYYDA010000198.1:0-3464 GCA_964470495.1 uncultured Steroidobacteraceae bacterium
GACGAGCGCATCCGCGCGGAGATGAAGCAGATCCTGACCGAGATCCAGGACGGCACCTTCGCGAAGCGCTGGATCGAAGAGGGCCGGCAAGGAGCTCCCGAGTTCAAGCGCCTGCGCGCCGAGAACGCGAATGCACCGATCGAGGCGGTGGGGGCCGAGCTGCGGAGCCACATGGACTTCATCGGTCCCAAGAGCCCGCCGGAGGGCTGGGCCACCGGGAGTCGCGAGAAGGCGGAGTCGGTATCGGGCGAGGGAGTGGCCTGATGCCGCCCCGCATCCGCGTTTTCGACACCACCCTGCGCGACGGCGAGCAGACGCCCGGTGCCGCGCTGACCGTCGACGAGAAGGTCACCGTAGCAAAGCAGCTGGCACGGCTGCGGGTCGACGTCATCGAGGCCGGCTTTCCGGCGGCATCGCCCGGCGAGGCCGAGGCGGTGCGCCGCATCTCGGCCGAGGTGGGCGCGGCCGAGGACGCCCCGGCGATCGCCGCCCTTGCTCGATGCGTCCCCGCCGACGTGACCGTCGCCGCGGCGGCGCTGGATCCGGCTCGCAGGCGGCAGATCCATGTCTTCATCGCCACGTCCGACCTCCACATCACCCACAAGCTGCGCACCACCCGCGAGGAGGTGCTCGAGCGGATCCGGAGCTGCGTCGGCCAGGCACGGCGCATGGTCGGACCCGACCACGAGGTCGAATTCAGCGCCGAGGACGCATCGCGCTCCGAGCTCGACTTCCTGTTCGAGGCGTACGAGGCCGCCGTGCAGGCGGGCGCATCGGTCATAAACGTGCCGGACACCGTCGGCTACACCGAGCCGAAGGAGTACGCCGCTGTCGTCAAGCAGGTCGTCAAGCTGGTGGGCAGGCGCGCGATCGTCAGCACCCACTGCCACAACGACCTGGGCCTCGCCACCGCCAACACGCTGGCCGCCATTCAGGCCGGCGCGCGGCAGGTCGAGGTCACCGTCAACGGCCTTGGCGAGCGCGCGGGAAACGCGGCGCTCGAAGAGGTGGTGATGTCGCTCCGCACCCGACCGGCGCAGTTCCGGAGCGCCACCACCGGCGTTGCGACGGAACAGCTCACGGCCACCAGCCGGCTGGTCAGCTACCTGACCGGCATCCCGGTCCAGCCGAACAAGAGCGTGGTGGGCGCCAACGCGTTCGCGCACGAGTCCGGCATCCACCAGGACGGCTTCCTCAAGAACCCGCTGACCTACGAGATCATGACGCCGGAGTCGGTCGGGCTCTCCGGCTCGACCCTGACGCTCGGTAAGCTCTCCGGCCGCGCCGGGTTCGACGAGCGACTCCGACGCCTGGGCATCCACGTCGAGCCCGAGACGCTCGACACGCTCTACGGCGAGGCCATCAGCCTGGCGGACCAGAAGAAGCAGGTGACCGATGCGGACCTGCTGGCGCTGGCCGAGATGCACGCGGACCCCGTCCCGCAGCTGGTTGGCATCGAGCACTGGGCGGCCGCCAGCCGCCAGGGCGAGTCGAGCTCCGGCAACGTGTCCCTGTTCTACGAGGGCAAGACATTCCGGGCGTTCGCCGGCGGCAACGGCCCGGTCGATGCGCTGCTCTCCGCGGTCGACAACGCGCTCGAGCAGATCATCGGCGGCCGACCACAGCTGATCGACTACCAGCTCCGGTCGGTCGGCTCGGGCGAGGATGCGCAGGGCGAGGCAACCGTCAAGATCAGCGCGCCCGCGGGCGAAGGAGACGTGCCGCAGATCTTCACCGGCCACGGGTTGTCCACCAACGTGGTGGAGGCGTCGTTACGGGCCTACCTGGCGGCGGTGAACAAGCTCATCGCCGAGCATCCGATCGCCGCCGACGCCGTTGCCGCCGCTCGCCAGAAGCGCAATCCGTCCGACCCCGTTCCGACGCCTGCCGGGAGCCACCCGTGAGGGAACATCGCGTCGCCTACCTGCCCGGTGACGGCATCGGCGCCGAGGTGTGCGACGCTGCGCGCCGCTGCGTCGACGCGTCGGGAGCGCGCTTCGGGTTCGCGGTCGCCTGGGACGAGCAGGTCGTCGGCGGTGCGGCGATCGACGCGAGTGGAGCGCCGCTTCCGGCCGCGACCCTGGATGCATGCCGGCAGGCAGACGCCGTGCTGCTGGGCGCCGTTGGCGGACCACGCTGGGATGACCCGACGGCGCCGGTGCGCCCGGAGGATGCCCTGCTGGGCCTGCGCGCCGGGCTCGAGCTGTTCGCCAACCTGCGCCCCGTGACGGCCCATCCCGCTCTGGACGCCACCTCGCCGCTGCGTCCCGAGGTGCGGGCCGGCGCCGACCTGCTCATCGTTCGCGAGCTGACCGGTGGGCTCTACTTCGGACGCCCGCAGGGCCGCTCCACCGACGACGGCGTGGAGTCGGCAGTCGACACGCTGCGCTACACCCGGCCGGAGATCGAACGCATCGTCGAGCTGGCCTTCGGGCTGGCTGCCGACCGGCGCGGGAGGCTGACCAGCGTCGACAAGGCCAATGTACTGGCCTCCAGTAGGCTGTGGCGCGAGGTGGTCGACGAGGTCGCGCCACGACATCCATCGGTCTCGGTCGAGCACGCCCTGGTCGACTCGACCGCCTACCTGGTCCTCACCCAGCCCGGCCACTACGACGTGATCGTGACCGAGAACCTGTTCGGCGACATCCTGTCGGACGAGGCCGCGGCCATCGCCGGCTCGCTCGGGCTGCTGGCGTCTGCCAGCCTCGGGACACGGGTCACCGAGAAGGGGCGATTCGGCCTGTTCGAGCCGGTCCATGGCAGCGCGCCGGGGATCGCCGGCAAGGGAGTGGCCAATCCGCTGGCCACCGTCGCCTCCGCCGCCATGATGCTTCGCTGGTCGCTCGGCGAGGTCGAGGCCGCCGACGCACTCGACGGCGCGGTCAATGCGGCCATCGAACACGGACCACGGACCGGCGACCTTGGCGGCTCCGACGGCACCGAGGCGGTCGCGGGCTTCCTGCTGTCCCAGGTCGGGCAGCCCGAGGAGGTGCCGGCGTGATCCTGCTGTACGACACGACCCTGCGCGACGGCACCCAGCGCGAGGGACTCTCGCTGTCGCTGGCCGACAAGCTGAAGATCGCGCGCCGCCTCGACGAGGCGGGTTTCCCGTACGTCGAGGGCGGCTGGCCAGGCTCGAACCCGAAGGACGAGGAGTTCTTCGCCGCCGCCCGTTCGATGACCTTCCGTCATGCGAGGCTCGCAGCATTCGGGTCGACGCGACATCGGTCCAACCGGGCCGAGGACGATCCGAACCTGCAGGCGCTCCTGGCGGCGGACACCCCGGTGACCACCATCTTCGGCAAGAGCTGGCTGCTCCACGTCACCGACGTGCTGGGCGCCACGCCGGACGAGAACCTGGCCATGGTCGGTGAGTCGGTTGCATTCCTGCGCGCCGCCGGGCGCGAGGTCGTGTACGACGCCGAGCACTTCTTCGACGGATACAAGGCCGATGCGGCCTACGC
>CAYYDA010000199.1:0-3414 GCA_964470495.1 uncultured Steroidobacteraceae bacterium
GGCGACGTCGGCGACGCGGGGATGGCTCGCCCTCGGCGTCCGGCAGGGGGTCGCCAGCATCGGCGGACGGCGCAGGCGCATCCGATGCGGGCTGCGCGGCGGGCTGGCCCGGGCCCCATCCCGCCGGTTGCGCGGTTGCGTTCATCGGTCCGGACATCGGCAAGCGTAGGTCGAATCGCGCCTCGAGGAGGTCGACTCGCGAGCGGAGCGAGGCCACCTCGCCGCGCGCCTCGCCCAGCGCGAGGAGGGCCTGCCCGTACCGCTCGGTCAGGTTGCGGAACTCGCTGAGCAGCTCGCGGAAGGGCGACGCCTCGGCCTCTCGCTCGTGGGTTGCGCCGCCGCCGTTCGGACGGCGTGGCTCCTCCACTGCGGTCGGAGCCGGGCGTGGCTGGAGGAAGACACGCATCCCGGTCTCGCCGTCGGGAACGCCGGACAGGACGCCGCGCGCAAGCAGCTCCCAGACGCGCTCCGTCGGCACGCCGAGGACCGAGGCTGCCTCCGTGACCGAATAGCCTTCCATCGGCCCGCTAGCCTAGCGCCACGCCCGACGCATGGCGACGGGGGATTCGGGTCATTTGGCGAGCTCCAGGAGCGCGTCGCTGAGGCGGTCCAGCTCGGCGGTCGTGTTGTAGTGCACGAACCCGACGCGCAGGAGGCCGCCGTCGTCGGAGAGGTCGAGGGCCCGGATCAGCTCGTAGGCGTAGAAGTCACCGTCCCACGCGGTGATGGCGCGGCGCGCAAGGTGCTCGGCCACGGCACGCGGATTGTGGCCAGCGAGCGTGAACGAGAAGGTGGGCACGCGTTCGGCGACACGCGCTGGGTCGACGATCCCGTACAGCCGCAGCCCGTTGATCGCGCCGAGGCGCCCGAGCGCGGCGAGCGACAGGTCGCGCTCCCTGGTGTGAATGGCCGCCATCGCTGCCCGAAGGCGTCCCCGCCGATCCGATCGGTCACCGACCTCGCCGTACGCCGCACCGAGTGCCTCGAGGTAGTCGAACGTGCCGAGCAGGCCGGCCAGTGCCTCGTGATTCTGGGTGCCGACCTCCCACTTGCCGGGCAGTGCCTCACCCGCGGGGCGGACGCGATACGCCGTCAGCCGCTCGAGCAGGTCGCGCCGGCCGTAGAGCATGCCGAGGTGCGGCGCGAAGAACTTGTACGGGCTGGTGACCAGGAGGTCGGCGCGGAGCGCGGCGACGTCGATCGGCAGGTGGGGCGCCGCATGCACGGCGTCGATGTAGGCAACTGCGCCGACGGCATGCGCCGCCTCGATGACCCGGCCGACGTCGTTGACCGTGCCAAGCGCATTCGACGCGAGCCCGATCGCCACGACCTTCGTCCTCGACGACAAGACTTCGTCGAGGCGGTCCAGGTCGAGCGTGGCGCGATCGTCGGCCAGCTCGAGCCAGCGGACCGCGGCGCCGCGGTCCTGGGCGACCGCCAGCCACGGCGCGACGTTCGCGTCGTGGTCGAGTCGCGTGACGACGACCTCGTCGCCGGGACGCAGGTCGCGTCCGAGCGCGCGGCTCACGCCGAAGGTGAGCGTCGTCATGTTCGGCCCGAAGGCGATCTCGTCCGGGTCGTGGGCGCCGACGAAGTCCGCACCGGCGGCATGGACCTCCGCCATGAGCGCATCGGTCTCGACGGAGGTGATGAAGGCCCCGCCGTGGTTGGCGTTGCTGCGCTCCAGGTAGGACGTGATGGCGGCGATGCACTCGCGCGGAACCTGGGTGCCGCCGGGCCCGTCGAGAAACGCGACTGGCACCCCGTCGATGGTGCGCCCGAGCGCCGGAAAGTGATCGCGGACCGCGGCCTCGTCCAGGCCGCGCCGTTCACGTGTGGACGTCATGGCGACCATCGTACGCCGCGACGCCGCTATCATCGCCCCTCGTGACCACATCCATAAGCGTGCCGACGCTGTCCGGCCACGACTTCCACCTTCCTGCCGGCCTCGAAAAGCTCGACGAGCTCGCCTACAACCTGTGGTGGAGCTGGACGCCCCGCGCGCAGTCGCTCTTCAGCCGGATCGACTCCGGTAGCTGGACCCGCCACCGCAACCCGATCCCCGTCCTGCGGGGGGTCGGCCAGGCGCGGTGGGCCGAGCTGACTGCCGACGAGGACTTCATGGTCGACGCCAGCCGCGTGCTCGACGAGTTCAGCCGCTACCTGGCCAACGGCTCCGACTCCTGGTACCGCCGCTCGGCCGAGCGCGCCCTGCCGGGACCGATCGCCTACTTCTGCGCCGAGTTCGGGATCCATGAGTCGATGCAGATCTACTCGGGCGGCCTCGGCATCCTGGCCGGGGACCACTGCAAGTCGGCATCCGACGCGGCACTCCCCTTCGTCGGCATCGGCCTGCTCTACCGCCGCGGCTACTTCCGCCAGCAGATCGACGCCGATGGGCACCAGGAGCACGCCCAGCCCGACCTCGACCCCGATCAGCTGCCGCTGCGCCGCGCGCGGGGCCGCGACGGCGCACCGCTGGAGGTCAGCGTCGACGTTGCCGATCGCGTGGTCCACGCGGCCGTGTGGGTGGCGCACGTCGGCCGCGTGCCGATCCTGCTGCTCGACACCGATATCGCCGCCAACGACCCTGCGGATCGGCCGATCACGCACATCCTCTACGTCCGCGGCCGAGAGATGCGCCTCTGCCAGGAGCTCGTCCTGGGCATCGGTGGCGTGCGCGCGCTGCGCGCCCTCGGCATCGAGCCCGCGGTGTGGCATCTCAACGAGGGCCACTCCGCCTTCCTGCTGCTCGAGCGGGCCGGCGAGCTGGTCTCGGCCGAGCCCGGTCTCGCGGCCGGCGAGGCGCTGCGGCGTGTCGGCCGGGATGCGGTCTTCACCATTCACACGCCGGTCCCCGCCGGGAACGAGGTCTTCGCCCGTGACCTGGTGACCACCGCGCTGGACCGATGGTTCGGGCGGGCGCGAATGGAGCCGAGCGAGCTGCTCGAGCTCGGGCGCGGCCACACCGGCGAACCTGACGCGCCGTTCGACATGACGGCATTCGTGCTGCGGCACGCCACCGGCGCCAACGCCGTCAGCCAGCTGCACGCTGCGACGGCGACCGAGACATGGCGCGAGCTGGCGGGCCATCCGATCGACGCCATCACGAATGGCGTCCATGTGCCGACGTGGCTCGGCCGGCCGGTGCGACGTCTCGTGCAGCGGGCGATCGGGGTGCCGCTCGGCGTCGACATGAACGGCCCGGAGTCCCTCGCCACCCTGGAGTCCCTCGACGCGGAGGAGCTGTGGAGCGCGCACCAGCAGCAGAAGCGCGAGATGGTGGGATTCCTCGAGGGAAGGTTGGCCAGGCAGTTCGCGCGCCACGGCGAGTCGCCCGAAGCGCTGCGCGCCCTCCGTGGCGTACTGGATCCCGACGCCCTGACGATCGGATTCGCCCGCCGCTTCGCGACC
>CAYYDA010000200.1:0-3401 GCA_964470495.1 uncultured Steroidobacteraceae bacterium
GAGGTCGTCACCGGAGGAGCCAGCGCGAACGACGAGCTGATCGAGCTCTACAACCCGTCGCCAGCGGCGCTTCCGCTTGACGGCCTCGAGCTCGTCTACGTCAGCGCCAGCGGCGCCACCGTCAGCCGTCGGGTCGCCTGGGAGGTCGGCGGACCAACGCTGGCCACGGGCGCCCACCTTATGGTCGCCAACGAGCTCGGCGCGTTCGCCGCCATCGCCGATGCGCTGTACGCGGGAGGCATGGCGGCCACAGGCGGCAGCGTGGCGCTGCGCATCCCGGGCGCGACCACGGCCGTCGACGCCGTCGGCTGGGGTACGGCCACCGGTGCCTGGCTCGAGGGGGTGCCGGCATCGGCCCCGCCTCCAGGGTCGAGCATCGAGCGCCTGCCGGGCGGTTCGGCCGGCTCGACCGTGGACACCGACGACAACGCGGCCGACTTCGTGGTGCGTTCATTGCCGGATCCCCAGAACACTGGATCGCCCCTGGTTCCCGACCCGGTGACGCCGACGCCCTCACCGGTGCCCTCCGCCCTGCCGAGCCCGTCGGCGACCGAGAGCCCCGTCACCACGCCGGTGCCGAGCACCACGCCCGCGCCGACCGAGAGCGCGTCAGCCGTTCCGATCGGCGTCGCGCGCGGGCTGGCAGACGGCTCGGCGGTCACGATCGACGCGACCGCCGTGACGGGCTCAGCGTTCGCGGACGGCGGCGGCTACCTGGCAGACGCGAGCGGTGGGATCGCCGTCCTTCTCGACGCAGGACTGTTTGCGCGCGGCGATCGCGTCCTCGTCTCGGGCACCGTCGATGACCGGTTTGCGCAGCGCACGCTGAGGGCCGCGACCGTCGCGGTGCATCCCGGCGGCGAGGTTCCCGCGCCGGCGCCGCGCGCGACCGGGACGGTCGACGAGGCCGTCGAAGGCCGCCTGGTTCGGCTCGATGCGACGATTGACGGCGGCTCCACCACGCTGAGCGGTGGGCTTGCATTCGACGTCGACGATGGATCGGGGGTCGCACGGGTCGTCGTCGGCAGCACGAGTGGGATCGACACCTCCGGCTGGGTGGACGGGCGACGGATCTCGGTGGTCGGCGTCGTCGGGCAGCGCGACTCATCGGGCACCGGGACGTCAGGCTATCGAGTGCAGCCGCGCGACCCCGCGGACGTCGAGCTCCTGGCGATGCCTGCGCCGATCCCGGCACCGAGCGAGTCGGCGAGCCCGCAACCAACGTCGCCGGCGCCGACAGCGTCCGGGGCCGGCGGCGTGGTCGTATCCATCGCGAACGCGCGCGCAGCGCCTGTGAATGCGCACCTGACCGTCCGCGGGGTGGTCACGCTGCCGGCCGGAACGATTGAGGCCGAGAGCGCCGTGCTCCAGGACGCCACCGGCGCAATCCTGTTGCGCCTCGGCGCCGATGCCGGGCCGCTCGAGCATGGGGAGGTCGTCGAGGTCGACGGCGTGCGATCGACGAAGAGCGGCATGGAGTCGCTGCGCGTGTCGCTGCCACCCCGCCGGCTTGGCTCGGCGTCCGAACCGGCGGCTCGGGCACTGCGCACCGGCGACGCCGGAGAGGGAGCCGAGGCGCAGGTCGTGCTGGTTCGCGGCGCGCTCGCCTCCGACGCCCGCCGGGCGTCGAGCGGCACCGTTTCCTTCGAGATCGACGATGGCAGCGGGCCGCTGCGCGTCGTTCTCGGTGCCGCGCTGCGGGCGAGCGACGAGCACCTGGTCTCGGACTCGTGGGTCGAGGTTCTCGGCGTGCTCGGACAGGAGACGACCGGCTCGCAGCCGACCCTTGGCTACCGCGTCTGGCCGCGCGACGAAACCGAGGTGCGCGTACTGGCCTCGGCGACCGATGTGTCGGGCGCATCAACCGCCGCCGGCGGGCAGGTCAATGGTGATGGCGCCAGTTCTGGAGGCGGGGTGGCGTCGTCCGAGTCGCTCGCCGCCATCTATGCGGGGTCGCTGGCCGACCTGCGCGTGGGCGCCACGATGGTGACCGGCGCCTGGGAGGAGCTGGAGCTGGCCGGCCTGCTGTGGGATGGCGAGCGCGTGGTCGGCATCGATGCCTCCTCCGGTCGGGTGCTCGAGCGCGCGCTCGCTTCCCGGCGGCCTCCGATCTCGCTGGAGCTCGGCCGCATAAATGCGGTCGGCACGCACGAGCAGCTGGGGAGCGCCGTCGTCACGCTCGGAGCCGGCACGGGCGATGTCCTGGTCGGCTCGGCGCCTCCGGCAGAGCCGCTCGGCCGTCTCCCCGCGCGCGATGCGCCCGCGGCGTGGGTCTCGATCGTCGGCCACCTGTCCACCGCCGCGGGTCGTACCACGATCTCGGTGGACGGAGCGAGCGTGCCAGTCGAGCAGCACTGCGACCAGCGCCAGGCGTCGCACTCGGGCTTGGCGAGCGTCCGCGGCGTCGCGCTGCCTCATCCGGCGCGAATCATCGTGCCGTGTGATGGCATCGGCCCGGCGCCGGCGCTCGAACTGGCCCCACCGCCGGTCGCGGGCGACAGTGGCGGAACGACCTCGGATCGGGTGCTGGCGGCATCCGCGAGGAACGTACCGGCCACCTCGTCGCGTCGCGTGCTGGCCGTCGGGCTGCTGGCGGCCGGTGTGGTCGCGATCCTCGTTGCGGCTCTGGCCGGACGCCGGCCCGGGCCGCTGGATGGCGGGGAGGCGCGCGGCGACGACGTGCCGGAGGGGGAGGATCTCGCCGGCGGCCCGCAGCTCACGCTCCTGCGCCAGCCGCATGAGCGCGGCCCGTGAGCGTGCGTGAGCGTGAGTGAGCGTATACTCCCGCCCGTTCACGCACGAGGAGGGGCGCTTGTCCCAGCTGACCGAGGCGGACGCCCCGCGAACCGGAGATCGCCAATATCACATAGCCCTCGAGCGGGGCGAGCTCGCCGAGCACGTCCTGCTCGTCGGCGATCCCGGACGCGTCGCGAAGGTCTCGAGTCGATGGGACGCGGTCGAGCTGGAGCGCAGCAATCGCGAGATCACGACCGCAACCGGCACCTACCGCGGCATGCGCATCAGCTGCATGTCGACCGGCATGGGCACGGACAACGTGGAGATCGTGCTGGCAGAGGTGATGGAGATCACCGATGCCGCCACGTTCATCCGCATCGGCTCGTCGGGCGCGCTGCAGCCGGAGATTGCTCTCGGAGACCTCATCGTCTCCACCGGAGCGGTCCGCCTGGAGAACACGACCGACTTCTATGTCCACCCCGGATTCCCGGCAGTGGCCCATCGGGACGTCGTCTGGGCCCTCGAGCAGAGCTGTCGGGATCTGGGTTATTCCTACCACGTGGGGCTCACGGCGACGGCGAGCGGGTTTTACGCTCCGCAGGGACGTGCGATGCGCACGCTCCCCGTTCGCTATCCTGAGCTCGCAGAAGAGCTTCGCCGCCAGC
>CAYYDA010000201.1:0-3391 GCA_964470495.1 uncultured Steroidobacteraceae bacterium
CGGTCGTGCAGGGCGCGGTCATCATGATCGCGATCTTCTTCATCACGATCAACCTCGTCGTGGACGTGCTGTATGCATTCCTCGACCCGCGGATCAGGTACGGCTGATCGTGACCATCGCAGGCGCCGCAATCCGTGCCCGGAGCCTCATCGGCTCCACGCGCAGCATGCCCCTCTTTCCGCTCTTCATCCTCGCCGCGCTCATCATCAGCGCCGCGTTCGCCGACGTCCTGGCGCCGCACGACCCGCTGAAGGTGGAGCTCATCAACGCCCTTCAGCCGCCGGTCTATCACGAGGGCGGCAGCGTGGAGCACATCCTGGGCACCGATGAGCTCGGTCGCGACATCCTGAGCCGGCTCATGCACGGGGGTCGCGTGTCGATCCTCCTTGCCCTGAGCGTGATCGTGCTCGGCATGGCCATCGGCGTGCCGCTGGGGCTGATCTCCGGCTACGTCGGGGGCCTCACGGACGCCGTCATCCAGCGCCTGGTGGAGGCGGTGCTCTCGCTCCCGACCATCATGGTCGCACTGGTCTGCGTGTTCGTTCTGGGACAGACGTATGCGAGCATCGTCCTGATCCTGGCGCCGTTCGTCGCCGCGGAGATCGCTCGGATGGTGCGCGGCGAGGCGCTCGCCATTCGGCGCACGAACTACACGGCACTGGCGCGTGTGGCCGGAGCGTCGCATCTTCGGATCATCGCCCGCCACATTCTCCCGAACGTGGCCGGCACGATCATCGTCGTCGCCACGCTCCAGGTCGGCGCCCTCATTCTCGTGGAAGCCTCGCTCAGCTTCCTTGGCGTCGGCGTGCCACCGCCGACGCCGGCGTGGGGACTCATGATCGACGGGGGCCGTGAGTACGTCGCCACGAAGTACTGGCTGTCGCTCTTTCCGGGCCTCGCCATCGTCCTGACCGTGCTGTCCATCAACTGGATCGGCGACTGGCTGCAACTCCTGCTCGATCCGAAGCAGCAGACCCTCTAGCCACCGATGACTGACACATCCCGCACCGCCGACGAGCCGATCCTGCGCGTCGAGGACCTGCGGACGCAGATCACCGTTCGCGCCGGGGTCGTGAAAGCGGTGGACGGGGTGAGCTTCACGATCCGACGCGGTGAGACCGTCGGGCTCGTCGGGGAGTCCGGCTCCGGCAAGACGATGACCCTGCTCTCGATCATGGGGCTCATGCCCGTGACGGCGGCACGCATCGTGGGCGGCAAGATCTGGTTCGACGGTCGAGACCTGTTGCAGGAGCCGGAGTCCGCCATGCGGAAGGTCCGCGGCGCGCGCATCGCGATGATCATGCAGGACGCGCTCACCGCCCTGAACCCGGTGCTGACCATTGGCGACCAGGTCACCGAGCCCCTTCGTTATCACCCGGGTCGGCATCGCGGGACGGTCCGTGAGCGGGCCATCGAGGTCCTCGAGTCGGTGCGCATCCCGGGGCCGGAACGCCGGCTGGGCGAGTACCCGCACCAATTCTCCGGCGGGATGCGCCAGCGCGTGCTTGCCGCCATGGCGCTCGGCCCGTCCCCGGATCTCATCCTCGCCGACGAGCCGACGACGGCGCTCGACGTCACGATCCAGGCCCAGTTCCTGACGCTCATGCGGCGCATTCAGCGGGAATCCAGCGCGTCCGCGCTGTGGGTCACGCACGACCTCGGCGTCGTGGCTCAGACATGCGATCGCGTGAACGTGATGTACGCAGGCCGAATCGTCGAGAGTGGCGAGGTTCGTCGGATCCTTCACAAGCCACGACACCCGTACACCGTCGCGCTCATGGATTCCGTCCCGAAGCTCGGCCGGCGGACGGAGCGGCTGTACCAGATCCAGGGCCAGCCCCCGGATCTGCTCCGACTGCCGCCGGGCTGTGCGTTCTACGAACGGTGTCCGCTGCGCATGGACGTCTGCCGCGAGGTGTTTCCCCCGGCGACTCCGATCGGCGACGGGTTCGTCCACTGCTGGGCGGTCGGCGATGGCACGTCCAGCGTCCCCGATGCGCCGGCCCCTGCGGTTGCCGGCGGACCCGCAGCATGACGGCGCCGCTCCTCGAGGTCGACGGCCTCACGAAGCACTATCGGAGCGGCGGCCCGTTTGCCGGCGGGTCGCGCGTCGTCCGCGCCGTGGATGGCATCAGCTTCGCGATCGAGCAGGGGACCACGCTCGCCCTGGTCGGCGAGTCGGGAAGCGGAAAGACGACGACGGCGCAGCTGATCCTTCGCCTCGAGAAGCCGACCGCCGGGACGATCCGGTTCGAGGGAACCGACATCTCCAGCGCCGGCCGCAACGGTACCCGGCACTATCGGCAGTCGGTCCAGGCGGTGTTCCAGGACCCGTACAGCTCGCTCAACCCCCGGATGCGGGTCGGGGACATCATCGCCGAGCCGCTCCAGATTCATGCGCGGCTCGGGCGCCGTGAGCTGCGCGCTCGGGTAGGGGAGCTCCTCGAGCAGGTCGGGCTCCAGCCGCACGTCGCGCGCAACTTCCCTCACCAGTTCAGTGGCGGGCAGCGACAGCGCATCGCGGTCGCGCGCGCCCTGTCGCTCAACCCCAGGCTGATCGTGCTCGATGAGCCCGTCTCGGCACTCGACGTCTCGATCCAGGCGCAGATCCTGAACCTGCTGGCGGACCTCCAGAAGCAGCTCGGTCTGAGCTACCTCCTCATCTCCCACGACCTCGCCATCGTCGAGCACATGAGCCACAAAGTGGCGGTGATGTACGCGGGGCGGCTGGTCGAGCTCGCCACGGTGGACCGGCTTTACGCCGAGCCGGAACACCCGTACACCAGCAGCCTGATGGCAGCGGTGCCGAGCATCGATCCGGACTCCCCGCTGAAAGACGTCGTCGGCGGTGAGGTCGCCAACCCCGCGGATCTGCCTCCGGGCTGCCGGTTCCATCCACGCTGCCCGCTCCGACGCAAGCTCGGCGAACCGGAGATCTGCGTCGACGTCGAGCCGGAGCTAGTCTCGCTGGCCCCGGACCACGCGGCCGCCTGTCATTTCGCGGGAACGGATCACTCGCCGGACGCGGCGTTCACGGCTCCAACCGGGGTCGCATCGATCTCGGGCGGGTAGTTCGGCTTCGGCGCGGGAAGCGGCGGGAGGTCCCAGCTGCCGGTGGCCGGCGGCGAGACGAGAGCGTCGACGCGGACATCGATGAGAGTCGGGCGGCCGGATCTGACCGCATCGGCCAGGTGCTCCCGCAGGTCGCCGGGTCGCTCGACCGTGACCCCGTCAGCGCCCATCGAGCGGGCGAGCATCGCGAAGTCCGTGGTCATCAGCTCGCCATCCCCCTTGCGGCGGAAGCGCGTGGCGATTTCACGGCCCTGTCCGAAGAATCCGGCCTGCTGGCCGTGGATCGAGCCGTAGCCGTAGTTGTTCCACACCACCCACG
>CAYYDA010000202.1:0-3337 GCA_964470495.1 uncultured Steroidobacteraceae bacterium
CGGGCGGCTGTTAACCGCTTGGTCGTAGGTTCGAGTCCTACCGCCGGAGCCACTCTTCCTCGTCGGCGGACCGCCGGCGCGCTGCAGCGCCGCGCCGGCGATCCAGGTGACGGTCAGGCCGAGACCGCCGCCGCCGTCGTCTCCAGCGGCCGGCCTGTCTCGAGGAGGGTCTTGAGGCCCGACAGGATGAAGTTCGTCCCTCCGGCCACGCTTTCGAAGGTGGCCGTCCGCGACGGGAACTCGTCGTGGATGGTCGTCACCTTGGACACGCCCGGCATGACCTCCTCGATCTCCCACGTCATGCGGGATGAGGGATCGCCCGCGACGTCGTCGTCCCAGCGCGCGTCGAAGGTCTGGACCAGTCGTCGCGGCGGATCGGCCTCGAGGATGACACCAAGGATTGCGTCGTTGCCGTCGATGGCATAACGATACGTCGAGCCCGCGCGCCAGTCCGACTCTACTGTGCTGCCGTAGTAGTACTGGAGGGTGAACTCTGACTCGGTGATCGCCCGCCACACCTGCTCGGGGGTGGCGCGGATGAAGATCTGCGAGACGTGGCTCGGTCGATCGGGGACTTCGCTTCCCATGGTTGGCTCCTCGATGTATGCCTGAAGGGTGAGAAGAACGTCGGCCGCCCGGGCGCGGAACTTGTCGAGCCAGCGATCGTGGATGCGCCGGATCGGCACCGGGTTCAGGTAGTGCAGGCGCCTGCGGCCGCTCCGATGGGAGACCACCAGGCCGGCCGTCTCCAGGACGCGCAGGTGCTTCATGACCGCGATGCGGCTCATCTGGGGAAGGGCTGCCGTCAGCTCGCCGAGCGCCTGGCCATCGCGCTCATAGAGCTGGTCGAGCAGGACCCGACGTGACGGATCCGCAAGGGCCCGAAACGCCGCATCTTCCTGCTCCATGCGCGGGATGATATGTCACCACTAGGTTACATGTCAAGCGGAACCTGCGACGCTGCGGATGCGTCCGGCGCAGGTGAACCGATTGACGACGGCAGTCCTGCTCCTGGTGCTGGCGGTGGGCGCCGCGTGCGAGCCTTCGACCGATGAAGGCACGGCCGTCCTGACCGGCCTGGTGCTGGCAGGGCCGACGTGTCCGGTCGTTCGCGATCCGCCCGATCCCGCGTGCGAGGACCGCCCAGTGCCGGACGCGGAAATCGTCATCGTCGACGCCGAGAATGACGAGGTGGCCAGGATTCGGAGCGATGCCGACGGCACGTTCACGGTCAGCCTGCCGGCGGGGGAGTACCAGCTCGTCCCACAGCCGGTGGAGGGCCTCATGGGAACCGCGTCGGCGATGTCCGTCACGGTCGCGGACCGGGTGGACCCGGAGCCCGTGGCAATCGTCTACGACACCGGAATTCGCTGAGGGCTAACGCTGGGGCCTATCGGACGTTAGTACCAGTGAGCCGGACACTGCGTTGGCGGCTCTGCCGCCAGGGCAGCCGCAGTGTCCGGCGTCTTCGCGCCCGTCAGGCGCAGGGGGTCAGGGCCGGCGCTCGTGCCAGTCCGGGTCGACCGGGGCAGTCGGCCCGACGTCGCCGAAGGTCGGGACCAGGATCCAGCTCATCACGCCCATGGCGATCCCGAAGATCGCCAATAGCGCGGTGCCGGCCGGCTCGTAGGTCATGAACCAGTAGATGACCGCGACGGCGATCACCAGCGCCGGGATCGCCAAGTACTTGAGGAGCGTCATGACGGCATGATACCGAGCCGCTCAGGTGCTCAGACGAGCCAGCCGCAATCGGTGCGGCCGATCGGCCCGGTGGCGAGCGCATGGCCGGGTCGTGTTCCATCCTCCGGGGCGTGGGCTCGAACCAGCGGGCGCGTCCCCAAGAGGCGATCCGCCCGGACCAGCGTGGCGCGCCGGATGCGGGGATCGGTGACCGGGGAGCCGGCGTCGGAGGGGTCCGAGGCGGTCGGCAGCGAGCTGACGCTGCCTGCCGCGCGAGCCGTGACGACCGAGCCGTCCGGGTAGCTCAGCCACAGGCCGCGCAGCCGGGCGATGAAGTGCTCGGGCATGCCGGGCACCAGCATGTCGACCATGCCGCTCCTGCTGCGCCGATAGCCGCGGGGACGCTCGTCGGCCTGGATGCGGTCGACGAATGCCCGGCTCAGGAGCTCCTCGACGGCGACGCGGATGCCCTCGGGCGCCTCGACCCGCGAGCGGCCGCCGCGGAACGTGGCGTAGCCGACCACCTCGGGCTCGGTGGCGCCGCGCGGCGTCACGAGCAGCTCGTAGGTCAGCGTGTCGTCGGTGCGCGGGTCCGCGGTGCGGTCGATCACGGGCCGAGGATAGCGCAGCGACCGGTGCTCGCGCCGGCTCTCGCGGCGCGCCGTCGGGCTCCGCTAGAATCGGGCGACGACGCGGATTCAGCGCGAGGAGGAAGGGTGAGCGAGGTCGACGAGAAGGGCTACCGCGAGATGGTGGCCCAGCAGGACGACGCTCAGATCGACACGTGGGCGGCGGATCTCTTCATCGACTTCGCCAAGCGGCTCGGCGTGGGGACCGCCATCGCCGCGTTCTGCGACGCGGCTGGCCTCGACGCGCGTGGCTTCCAGCGCGCCTTCCTCGTGGGCGGGGGACCCGATCACGTTGTCGGGATCGACACGGCCGGATCCCTGGCGGCGCCGATCTTCGAGCTCCCGAAGGCCATCGCCGGCCTGCGCCGGATCGATCCCCATGCCCGAGCGAAGCTGATCGACTTCCTCGTGCGCAATCGCGAGGTGATGTCCTACGTCGCCTGACCGGGAGCGGACGACTACTCCTCGCCCTCCCGGTGTGGCGATCCCGCTCGCATGATGGCGATCGCATTCTCGATCTTGAGCTTCGTGATCGTCAGGTGCTTGGCGAAGTTCTCTCGATTGACCTCGGGGATCTGCTCCATCATCTCCGGCCGGCGGAGGATGTCGACCAGGTCGTCGACGCCGTCCGCCAGCTTCGATCGGGCACCCATGAGAGCATCGTCCGCCTCGCTCGCCGCCAGGGTCTTACCCGCCGCGGTCTTGGCGCGCCGTCGTGGCGCCGCTGACTCGGCCGCGTCCTCGGTCGGCTTGCCGCCGGTGATCAGGCGCAGCTTGGCGAGGGTCAGCTCGCCGGCAGCGATTCGCTTCGCAAGTCGACGCCGGACTCGCTCGTCGCCGATCTTCATCAGCTCGTACGCGTGGCTGATCGTGTCTTTGCGCAACGACAGGAGTTCACGAATATCGGCCGGCGCGTCAGAAAGGCGGAGCCGGTTTTCGATGTAGCCCTTGTCCTTGCCCACCTTCTGGGCCAACTGGCGCACCGAGTAGCCGAACGTCTCCGTCATCTTGCGGAACATCTCCGCCTC
>CAYYDA010000203.1:0-3280 GCA_964470495.1 uncultured Steroidobacteraceae bacterium
ATGTCGACCGCGCCGCGGCCCCACACGACGCCGTCGACCAGGTCGCCGCCGAACGGATCGCGCGACCAGGACTCGGCATCCACCGGCACGACGTCGAGGTGGCTGAGCAGGATGAGGGGCGGCTCCGTGTCCGGCCCAGTGGCGCGCAGGCGCGCGACGCACGACCCGCGGCCCGGCGTGAGCTCGATCACCTCGGCCGCGATGCCCGCGTCGCCGAGCACGTCGGCGCAATAGCGTGCCGCCGCCGTCTCGCCGCCGGACGGGTCGCGACCGGCCGCCACATCGGGGCCTCCGTCGGGCGGGTTGACCGATGGGATGCGGATCAGCCCACGCAGGTGCGCCACGCACGCATCGAGGTCGAGGTGCGGCCGCAGGTCGTGGCTCATGGGACGGAGGGTAGCGCGCGCGGCCGGAAGGCGAGCATGGCCAGGCATGCGACGAGAGGCAGGACCCCACCGAGCAGCATGCCGGCCGCGATGTCGACCCGAGCCCAGAGCTCGGCAGCCGACAGGGCGCCGATCACGATGCCGATCGTCGACGCCGCGCTGATGATGCCGAACGTGCGGCTCAGGCGACGCTCGCCCGCCGTATCCGCGAGAAGCGCATACCACGTGGCCGAGAACGCCGTCAGGCCGCCGCCCGCGATGAACGCCAGCGCGTAGACCGCGGGCTGGGGAAGGCCGGCCACCAGCCCGATTGCGAACCCGGCGAGCGCGACGGGCGCCACGATCGCGACCCGGCGCCGCCCCACGCGGTCGGCTGTGTGTGCCAGCCACGGGCCGAGCACGATGCTGCCGCCCCCGAAGAACGAGAACGCGATGCCGACCTCCACGATCGACCAGCCGAGCCGGGTTGTGGCCATCGGTGCGTAGGTCGTTATGAAGGCGCCGTAGCTGGCCAGTAACGCGATGTTGGCAACGAGCAGCGTGCCGAGCGCCCGAACGGGAACCGGATCCTCCGGCGGTGCATCGGCCGCACCGGCCTGCGGAGGGTCCGTGGCCGGCGCACGCAGGAAGAGCGTGCCCACGAATGCGATCCCGCTCGTCAGGGCCACGAGCACGAACGGTGCGCGCAGGCCGCCGATGGCAGCCGCGACGCTGCCGACCGCCGGTCCCGCGACGGATCCCGCGGACTGGGCCGCCGAGATGATGCCGTTCGAGAATGCGCGGCGCGCGGGCTGGACGGCCTGTGCGATGTAGATCCGCTCGGAGATGATCATCGCGCCGCCGCCGAACCCGGCCAGCGAGCGCCAGGCGAGCAACCACGGCGCACTAGCGGCCGTGGCGATGAGGGCGTTCATGGCCGCGTACAGCCCGACCCCCACCGACATCGTGCGACGTGGGCCCCATCGCTCGGCCAGGAACCCGGATCCGAGCTGGCCGACCGCGTTCGTCACGGCGAACGAGCTCGTCAGCAGGCCGAGCACGAATGGCGGCGCGCCGAGCTCCGTCGCGTAGAGCGGCAGGAGCGGCAGCATGACGGAGATGCCGACACTGCTGATGAAGCCGATGAAGGCCAGGACGCCAAGCGCAGGATCGATCGCCGCTGTCACGCGCCGGACGCGCAGGCTCAGCGGCTGCACGCTCAGGCCGTGGCTTCGGCGTTGACGGCGCGTGCGCGCGTGCCGGCCGAGTGTCGTCCGTGGGTCAGCACCGCGAGCGGGAGCTCGGCGGCGAGCAGGACGAGCGCGGTCGCCAGGATCACCGGCTCGCGGAACGCAAGGCCCATGGCGACGAGCGCGACGAGGAAGAAGCCGTGCACGGCCACACGCGTTGCGAACGCGAGTCGCAGGTCCAGGATGGCGGTCGCCGAACCATCCGGCTCACCGCGATTTGGGCCGAAGACGCCCCACGCAGCGGCGGCGAGGAAGCCGGCGAGGGCGATGAGGAACAGGATCAACCCGCCTCCCGTCGTCGAGTCGACCAGCGGCTTGATGAGCGAGAACGGCGCGAGCGTGAAGAGGAAGATGACGAACGCCGGGATCGGCACCAGGAGCTGAAGCCATTCCAGCGCGGGCCGGGTGCGCGCGACGTCGCGAAGCCATCGGCTCACGAAGCTGAAGGCCCAGGTCACGAACAGCCATGCGTAGAAGTTGCCCGCGGGGACGCCGAACCAGCCGCCGGTCGCACCGACCTCGCGCCACGTCCACAGGCCCATTCGGATCGCGATCGCGTCGAAGGCGAGGTCCAGGCTGATGGCGAGCACACTGTCGACGAACGGCGCCCACCGGCGTCGCACGCCGAGCGCATCCGTGATGCGCATGGCGCCGGCGATGATGAGCGCCCACGTGAGCCCGATGATCAGCGGTGCGCGGTCGAGCTGGAGAATCCAGGCATCGGCGTAGTGGTACGTCTCGAAAATGAGCTGGTCGCCCTCCTCGAGCAGCAGGCCGAACATCGCGGCGCTGACGAGCTCCAGGAACGGCAGGCGGCCGCGCCGGAGCGCAAGCCAGGCGGCCAGGATGAAGAAGGCGGCCGCGCCGGCCTCGAGCAGCAGGTAGACGGGATCCATCGGTGCCGATGATACGAACTGGGCCTGTTTTCGGCTCAACGGCGGGTGCCGCGTAGAATTCGCGCGTGACCGTCACCTCGCACCGCTACGCACGCGTCCTCCGAGCCGACGAGCTGCGCGACGGCGAGCTCATGCCGGTGGAGATTGACGGCACACCGGTGGTGCTCGTGCGTCACACCGGCGAGTTCTTCGCGGTGCAGAACAACTGCAGCCATCGCGACTTCCCGCTCTCCGAGGCCGGGTTCGATCCGCGCGACGGCGTTCTGGTGTGCGCCTGGCATGGCGGCTGCTTCGACGTTCGCACGGGAGCCGCCGTGGTCCCGCCGGCCGCGGAGCCGGTCGAGACCTTCCCGGTTCGTGTCAACGACGGCTGGGTCGAGATCGGCCTGACCGGGAGCCTTGCACGCGAGCGGGGCGCCGCGTAGCGCACCGATGTCGATCGAGGCGCTTCCCTTCGTCAACTGGATCTTCTGGGCCGCACTCTCGTCGGGCACGTTGCTCGTCGTCGGCCTGACCGAGGCGCTCGGCGGCACGACCCGCGGGTATCGGCTCTTCATGGCCTGGCTGCTGGTCGTCTTCGCCGCCATCCTCGTGGCGAGCGACCTGGCCTTGCCGCTCGGCGCCGAGGCGTCCGCGACCGCGGACATCCGGCGGCCATTGACCATCACCTTCGCCGCCGGCTGCCTCGCCTACCTGGTTGCCTCGCTCGCGAGCTGGCCGCGCGCCGGGCTGGCCGTGGCCACCGCGGTCGTCGGCATGGCCGCGCTCG
>CAYYDA010000204.1:0-3252 GCA_964470495.1 uncultured Steroidobacteraceae bacterium
GGGCGGCGGCACGACGAGCCTCTTCCGCGGCGCGTTCATGGCGTTCGTCGCGTTCGGCGAGATAGGCGGCCACCAGGTCGCCGATCGTCATGTTGAAGTAGAGCAGCAGGCCGACGCCGGCCAGCAGGCCCAGGACGACCCATGCGCCGGCGCTGCCCACCGCGCTGGTGAGCAGCGTGCTGACGCCGTACCCGAGCGCTCCCCCACCCTGGCCGGTGGCGACCGCCTCTGCCCCGCCACCGACCGCGAGGTGGAACATGCCGAGGAGTGCCAGCGCCACCAGCGCCGCGCCGGAGGCGGCCATCCAGCGCTCGGCCGGCATGGTCTTCATCCAGAGCATGAGCGCGAAGCCGGCCAGCAGCGGCGGGGCGAAGGCGATCCCCCACCCGAGGGCGGTGGACAGCAGGCCGTGCCACGGCCGCACGATGGCGCCCGCGTCGGGCGCGAACAGCGCGATGACGCTGATGATCGCCAACAGGAGCAGAACGAGCGCCAGCCCTTCGCGCACGAAGCGGCCACTGAGCACGATCGGGCTCTTCTGCCGACGTCGCGGCGTCCGCCTGCGCATCGTCCTCCGTCGGGTCGCCACGGGGCGGGTCAGACCTCCATCACAATGGGCATGATCATCGGCCGGCGCTTGGTGTGCTGATGGAAGTATCGGCTCAGCGTGTCGCGGATCTTGGTCTTTACGTAGCCCGCCTCGGCGGTGTGCTCGTCCTCGCGGCGCTGCTTGAGCGCCTCGAGCAGGTGATCACGGGCAGATGCGATGAGCGGATCGTCAGGATCGGACAGGAAGCCGCGGCTGACGAGATCCGGCATGCCGACCGGCTGGCCGGTCTTGCTGTCGATCGTGAGCGCCACCATGACGACGCCATCAGACGCAAGCATGCGGCGGTCGCGGAGGATGACGCCGTCGATGCCGTCGATGGCGGCGATGCCATCCACCAGCACGGCCCCGGCCGCGACCGTCCCGGCCATGCGCGCCCGCTCCCCGTCGAACTCCACGACGTGGCCGTTCTCGAGGATGAAGATCTTGTCGACGTCGACGCCGGCACCCTCGGCCAGCAGCGCGTGCTGCACGAGCATCCGGTACTCGCCGTGGATCGGGATGAAGTGGGTCGGATTCACGAGCCCCAGCATGAGCTTCAGCTCCTCACGCGACCCGTGGCCCGACACGTGGCAGTGCACGAGCGGCTCGTAATGGACCATGGCCCCTTCCTTGAAGAGGTTGTCGATCGTCTTCGCCACCGCCTCCTCGTTGCCGGGAATGGGCGAGGCCGACACGATGACCGTGTCGCCGGGCTCGATGCTGATGTTGCGGTGGTCGCGGTTGCTCATGCGCGTCAGACCGCTCATCGGCTCACCCTGGCTGCCGGTGGTCATCACCACCAGCTCCTCCTTGGGCAGCCGCTGGAGCTGGTCCTTCCGCACGAACGTGCCGTCGCGGCCGTCGAGGTAGCCACGCTCGAGCGCGATGGCGGTGTTCTGCTCCATGCTGCGACCGATCGCGACCATCTTGCGTCCGTGCGCCCAGGCGGCGTCGATCACCTGCTGGACCCGACCGATATTCGACGCGAAGGTCGCGACGATGACGCGGCCGGGAGCCTCCCCCACGAGCCGCTGCAGGCTCTCGCCCACGGTCGTCTCTGACAGGGTGTAGCCATCCTTCTCGGCGCGCGTGGAGTCGGACATGAGGAAGTCGACGCCCTTGTTTCCGATCTCGGCGATGAGGCCCAGGTCGGCGCGCCTGCCGTCGGGTGGGGTGTGGTCGAACTTGAAGTCGCCTGTATGCACGATCGTGCCGAGCCGCGTGGCGATCGCGTAGCCGACGCCGTCCGGGATCGAGTGGTTCACGCGGAACGGCGTGATGCGGAAGCCTGCGACGGCGAACTCCTCACCGGGCTCGATCACGTGGAGCGGGGTCGAGTCGAGCAGCTTGTGCTCGCGCAGCTTGCCCTGGACCAGCCCTTCCGTCAGCCGGGTGGCGTAGATCGGGGTGCCGGGGATCTTGGGCAGCACGTACGGGAGCGCGCCCGTGTGGTCCTCGTGTCCGTGGGTGAGGATTATGGCGCGAACGCGGTCGCGGTTCTCCTCGAGGTAGGTGACGTCGGGGATGACGAGGTCGATGCCGAGCATCTCGGGCTCGGGGAAGGCAAGGCCGCAGTCGACGATCAGGATGTCGTCGTCGATCTCGATGACAGTGATGTTCTTGCCGACTTCGCCCACCCCGCCGAGCGGGATGATGCGCAGGGAATCGGACATGGATGCTCCTAGAAGAGGGTCATCTGTTCGGCGTCGTCGGCGGCTTCGGGCCCGTTGATCGGGACCGCCGCCTCCTCCGCCTGGATCGAGGCCGACCGCTCGTCGTCGAGCGATCGGCGTGCATCCAGCAGTGCCGCCGGCAGGCCACGGATGTCGCGGAACAGCGTCTCGCGCAGCGAGGCCTGGTGCAGCGCCGCAGCTGGATGGTACATCGGGAAGATGTGCTGGCCGGTGTACGAGCGACGCATCCGGCCGTGAATGGCGCCGATGCGGGCGCCCGGAAGGTACCGCTGGAGGGAGTGCCGGCCAAGCGTCACGATCACCGCCGGATCGAGCGCCCGTTCCTGCGACTCGAGGTAAGAGGCGCAAGTGGCAACCTCGATGGGCTCGGGGTCGCGATTGGACGGCGGCCGGCACTTGACCACGTTGGTGATGAAGACGTCCTCGCGCTGCCAGCCGATCGCGTGCAGCAGCTCGGTCAGCAACTCGCCGGCCGGTCCCACGAACGGGCGGCCGGTGGCATCCTCGCGCGCGCCGGGTCCCTCGCCCACGAGGAGAACGTCACTGAGGGCGTTGCCCTCGCCGGGAACGGTCTTCGTCCGCCCCCGCGCGAGCGCGCAGCGGGTGCAGCCGCGGACCTCGTCCGCGATCTGCGCCAGGGTCGCCTCGCCGCCCATCGGCCACGAGGGTACAGCGCCGCCGCGGCCTGCGGCGGCGCCATCGGTCTAGGACTGGTCTCCGCCGCCGCTGCCGCTGCCGGCCTTGGCCATGTGCCGCTCCATCGCCGCGCGGCGGCTCAGGTTGACGCGACCCATTCGGTCGATCTCGGTCACGACCACCATCAGCTCATCGCCGATGCTGACCACGTCCTCGACCCGCGGCACCCGGTAGTCGGCGAGCTGACTGATATGGACCAGGCCCTCCTTGCCGGGCAGGATCTCGACGAAGGCGCCGAAGTTCATGATCCGGGTCACCTTGCCGAGGTACTCC
>CAYYDA010000205.1:0-3248 GCA_964470495.1 uncultured Steroidobacteraceae bacterium
GCCGACGTGCGCCGCATCCTGCGCTTCTCCGCCGACTACCCCGACGCGCGACGGGTCATGCTCGCCACGAACTACCGGTGCCCACCGTCGGTCGTCGCCGCTTCGGCACGGATGGTCGCTGCCAACCGCGAGCGCTTCGCCAAGCCGATCCGAGCGCCATCTGACGCGCGCGACAAACGCAGTGCAATCTCGGCGTGGGACACAGCGCGCCCTGACTGGGCCGATGCGATGGCCCGATTGGCAGCTGTGGAGGACGCCGCGGGCCGAAGCCTCTGCTTCCTCTCCCGAACCCGCGGTGAGCTAACCCCGGTCCTGCTGGCCCTGACCCGGGCCGGTATCCGGCACGCGACGGCGATCGCCCCGCTCGTCGAGTCGGAGCGAGTCGTGGCCCTCATCGACGGAGCCCGCGGCCTCGAGCCGAACGAGCACCCGTTCCACGTCCTCCGCCGGCTGCGAGCCGGCCGTGGCTGGGTGCGCGACGACCCGACGGCCGACCTCCTCGGCGACGACGACCACGCCGCCCTCGATGCGCTCATGGGATGGACGACCGGCTTCGCGCGGGTGTCGGCATTCGTCGCCGCCTACGACGCCGCGCGAGCGCGCATCGCGGCCCTCCGCGATCCGTCGGCGCCCGTCGAGCTGGCTACCGTGCATGCGTCGAAGGGCCGTGAATGGGAGACCGTCATCCTCGTCGGCTTCGAGGCGGATCGGATCCCGAACCGTCGCTCGATGGTCGACGCAGACGATCCCGCCCGTGCGCTCGAGGAGGAACGACGCCTCGCCTACGTGGCGCTGACCCGCGCCACGCGCCAGCTGATCCTGGCCTTCGACCCGGCTCGCCCGTCACCCTTCATGGCGGAGATGGGGTTCGCGACGCGCTGAGACCTCGTCAGGATCCGGCGGCGACGGCCTCACGGCGGCGGCGGCGCGGCGCATCGGCTATCGGCTCGGGCGGGTCCGGCATGCCGAGCACGTGGCGCAGGTACCGGCCGGTATGCGACTCGGCAACGCGGGCGACCTGCTCCGGGGTCCCGGTCGCGATGAGGTAGCCGCCCTTGTCGCCGCCCTCGGGACCGAGGTCGATCACCCAGTCGGCCGTCTTGATGACGTCGAGGTTGTGCTCGATCACAACGACCGTGTTGCCGGTCTCGACGAGGCGTGAGAGAACCTGGAGAAGTCGCGCGACGTCGTCGAAGTGGAGGCCTGTCGTCGGCTCGTCGAGGATGTAGAACGTCTTCCCGGTCGCCCGCTTCGACAGCTCGGTGGCGAGCTTCACGCGCTGCGCCTCGCCTCCGGACAACGTGGTCGCGGGCTGGCCGAGGTGGATGTAGCCCATGCCAACGTCGTGGAGCGTCTGGAGTTTGTTCTTGATCGACGGCACCGCCTCGAAGAACTTCAGCGCCTCCTCGACGTTCATCTCCAGGATCTCGGCGACGTTCTTCCCCTTGTAGTGGATCTCGAGCGTCTCGCGGTTGTAGCGCTTGCCCTTGCAGACCTCGCACGGGACGTAGACGTCGGGCAGGAAGTGCATCTCGATCTGCACGATCCCCGCGCCCTCGCACGCCTCGCACCGGCCGCCCTTGACGTTGAAGCTGAAGCGCCCCGGCTTGTAGCCGCGCAGGCGCGACTCCGGGACGGCAGCCAGCAGCTCGCGCAAAGGTGCCCATAGCCCCGTGTAGGTCGCCGGGTTCGAGCGCGGCGTGCGCCCGATCGGCGACTGGTCGATCTCGATGACCTTGTCGATCAGGTCGATCCCCTCGATCCGCGCGTGCTTGCCGGCCGGCTCGCGCGAGCCCCAGATGCGCTGCGCCAGGGCCGGATGGAGGATCTGCGTGACGAGGCTCGATTTGCCCGATCCGCTGACGCCGGTCACGGCGACGAACCGGCCGAGCGGAAACGCGACGTCGATCTCCTTGAGGTTGTTCTCGCGCGCGCCGCGGACGACGATCGCCTCGCGCTTGCCGTTGCGGCGGCGCTTGGGCACCGGAACCACCTTCTCGCCGCGCAGGTACGCGCCGGTGATCGACCGCCGGTTCTCGAGCAGTCCCGCCAGCGAGCCCGAGTGCATCAGCCGTCCGCCGTGCTCCCCCGCCGCGGGACCGATGTCGATGACCCAGTCGGCCGCGCGGATCGTCTCCTCGTCGTGCTCGACCACGAGGAGCGTGTTGCCCAGGTCACGCAGCCGCACCAGGGTTGCGATGAGCCGGGCGTTGTCGCGCTGGTGCAGTCCGATCGACGGCTCGTCCAGGATGTAGAGCACGCCCATCAGGCTCGAGCCGATCTGGGTCGCAAGCCGGATGCGCTGCGCCTCTCCTCCGCTCAGGGTTCCCGACGCGCGGTCAAGCGTCAGGTAGTCGAGGCCGACGTCGACGAGGAACCCGAGCCGGGCGCGGATCTCCTTGAGCACCTGCCGCGCGATGGTGTTCTCGCGCTCGTTCAGGCGCTCCGGCAGCCCCTCGTACCACGCCAGCGCATCGGTCACGGATCGTCGGGTCGTCTCGATGATGTTCTTCCCGGCGATCGTCACCGACAGGGATTCGGGCTTCAGCCGCATCCCGTTGCAGGTCGGGCACGGCTTGTTCGTCATGTAGCGTTCGAACTCGGCGCGCATCGACTCCGAGCCGGTCTCACGGTGCCGACGGGTCAGGTTCGGGATGATCCCCTCGAACGTCGTCTTGAAGGTGTGCATGTTGCCGTTGCGTGCCCGATAGCGCACGTCGACCCGCTGGCCCTTGTTCCCGTACATGAGGATCTGCCGCGCGGCCTCGTCGAGGTCGCGGACGGGCACATTGGTCCGGAAGCCGTAATGCTCGGCCACGGCGTCGAGGATCTTGCTGAACCAGCTCTCGGTGGCCGCCATGCGCCGCCAGGGCAGGATCGCGCCCTCGTCGACCGACAGCTCGTCGTTCGGCAGGACCATGTCGGGGTCGATCTCGAGCCGGGAGCCCAGGCCCGTGCAGTCCGGGCAGGCGCCGTGCGGCGAGTTGAAGCTGAAGTTGCGCGGCGCCGGCTCCTCGAACGAGCCGCCGTGCTCTGGACAGGCGTAGCGCTCGCTGAAGACCCGGTCGGCCTCCTTCGCCGGCGCGTCGGGCAGGTTGACGAGCAGGGTGCCCTCGGACAGACGGAGCGCCGTCTCGATCGAGTCGGCCATGCGGCTTGCGTCAGGCCGCGGGTTGCCGTCGTCATCGGTCGCGCGCACGACCAGCCGGTCGACCACGACCTCGATGCTGTGCTTGTACTTCTTGTCG
>CAYYDA010000206.1:0-3200 GCA_964470495.1 uncultured Steroidobacteraceae bacterium
CGGGAAGATGTACTCCTTCTGCGCGATGAACTCCTTGAGGATGTCGTTCTGGAGCGTGCCGGACAGCTGGGCGCGCGGCACGCCGGCCTTCTCGGCGGCCACGATGTACATCGCCCAGATCATGGCGGCCGGGGAGTTGATGGTCATGGAGGTGCTGATCTCTCCGACCGGCAGGCCGTCGAGGAGGAGCTCCATATCGGCGAGCGAGCTGACGGCCACGCCGCAGGTGCCGAACTCTCCCTCGGCCATCGGGTCGTCGTGGTCGTAGCCATACAGGGTCGGCATGTCATACGCGATGCTCAACCCCGTGCCGCCGGCGGCGATGAGCTTCTTGAAGCGGTCGTTCGTGTCCTCGGCGGTACCGAAGCCGGCGAACATGCGCATCGTCCACAGGCGTCCGCGATGGCCGGTGGGGTGGATGCCGCGCGTGAACGGCGGCTCGCCGGGGAGCCCCAGGTCGTCCACCTCGTCCCAGCCCGCTGACTCTCCGGCTGCGGGGCTGAATTGGTAGCGCGGCCGGCCTGCATCCGGATCGTTGGCGGGATCGGCCAGGTCGGCTGGCGTGTAGAGCCGATCGATCTCGACGCCGGACTGCGTGATGAAGCGCCCATGACGCTCAGCCCCCTTTTCGAGGGCGGGCTCCAGGCGCTCGCGCGCCCATCGGTCCTGGAATTCGCGCCAGCGCTTCGGGTCGCTCATGGGCGCAGTGTGCGGGCAAGACCGATGCTGCCGCAACCTGGCGCGTTCGGCACGCGGAGTGCATCGGAGCTGCGCATGTTCGCTTTGATTCGCAGATTCGTCATCGGATGGCTGCTGATGCGGCTCGTCCGATACCTCACTCGCAGCTCTGACGCGACCCCGCGCCGCTGATCAGCGGGCGCGGGACGCCTGGCGCTCGATCGCCTGCGCGCGCTTGGCTTCGTACCGTGATGCCTGCGCGTCGAGGTCATTCAGAAAGCGTCGCAGCTCTTCGCGGCGCGCCTCGGCCGACGCATCGAGGCCGGTGAGCTCGAACACGCCCCAGTGGCGGAGGAGCGGCCAGATGACCTCGTCGTGGTGGATCCGCAGGTCGTAGATTCCGGCCTTCGCGATCTGTGCCGCCTTGCGGGTGAAGTTCTCCATCCCCGCGCCTGGCATCTGGAAGGCGATGATCTCGTCGACGATGGCGTGCACCCCGGCCGACGGATCCACGGCGAGCGCCTCCGACAGCATGTCGCGGTAGAAGACCATGTGCAGGTTCTCGTCGGCCGCGATGCGGTCCATGATCCGGTCGGCCACGGGGTCCGACGAGTATCGGCCGGTGTTGCGGTGGCTGATCCGCGTGGCGAGCTCCTGGAAGGCGACATAGGCCAGCCCGCGCAGGACGTTGCCCCCATCATCGTGGCTGTACGCGGTCTGGAGCTGGTTCATGCGAGACCGTTCGAGCGCGTAGGGGTCGATGTTGCGGGTGACGACGAGGTAGTCGCGCAGCACGATCGCGTGCCGCCCCTCCTCGGCCGTCCACCGGTTCACCCAGTTGATCCAGGCGCCGTCGCCGCTGCCGAACATGCGATGGATCTCGCGGTGGTAGCTCGGGAGGTTGTCCTCCGTCAGGAGGTTCACCTCGAACGCGATCTGGGCAACTCCGCTGATGCGCGGCTGGTCAGGCGTCCATGGGTCCTTGTCGAAGTCGCGGCCCATCGAGTACGGGATGTAATCGTGCGGGAACCACTCCTTCGCCATGTCCTGGTGGCGGTTGAGCAGCCGCGCAGCGGCAGGCTCCAGCTCGGTGAGGAGGTCGCGAGGGGGGATGAACAGCTTGGTGACCATGGGTGCTCCGGGATGCGATCTAACTGCGCTCCGCTGAAGTCACGGCGCAACTGACATACGGCCGAGAGCCATCCTCGCACGAATCGGGCCAGATCGTGCGGCGCCGTGACCCGCTGGCTACGGGTAGAGCCCTCGGAGGGTGGTCGCCTCGGCCACGCGGGACACGGCCACCATCATGGCCGCAGCCCGCAGGTCGACCCGCTCGGCGTCGGCCATTGCCTGCACCTCGGCCATCCCGGCGTCGACGATCCGATCGAGCTGATCGGTGATCTCCGTTTCCGTCCAGAAGAACGCCTGCATGTCCTGGACCCATTCGAAATAGCCGAGCACCGTGCCGCCGGCCGTGCAAATGATGTCCGGGATGACGACGATGCCGCGGTCGGCCAGGATCTGGTCAGCGGCCGGCGTGGTGCCGCCGTTTGCAACCTCCGCCACCAGCGACGCGCGGATTGCGCCCGCGTTCGCATCGGTGATCTCGCCCTGGAGGCCGGCGAGCGCCAGGATGTCGCCGTCCAGCGCGAACAGATCCTCCTTCGTCGCCTGGTCGGCACCGGGAAGCCCGCGGATGGCGTCGTGCTCGCGCATCCACTCGATTGCGCGCTCGATCGAGATCCCCCTTGGATTGATGGCCGCATCGCGGTCGTCGGCGATCCCCACGATCGTCGCTCCGGCGCCGTCAAGCTCCTCGGCCAGTGTCATGCCGACCCGGCCAAAGCCCTGGATCGCGACGCGGGCACCGGCCAGCTCGCGTCCGCTCGCCTTGGTGGCCGCCGCGATGCACCGCAACGCACCCCGAGCGGTCGCACTGCGGCGTCCGCGCGTTCCGCCGATTGCCACCGGCTTGCCGATGACCGATGCCGCCACGGTGTGGCCGCGGTGCATCGAGAGGGTGTCCATGATCCAGGCCATCGTCTGCGAGCCGGTGTTGACGTCGGGAGCCGGAATGTCGCTGTCGGGCCCGATGAGGGGACTGATCTCGGTCGTGTACCGCCGCGTCAGTCCCTGGCGCTCCTGCCCCGAGAGCCTGCGTGGGTTGACGCGCACGCCGCCGGCTGCGCCACCGAACGGGATTCGGACGAGCGACGCCTTCCACGTGTTGAGCATCGCCAGCGCACGCACCTCGTCGAGGTCGAGCCGCGGAACGTAGCGGATGCCGCCCGATACTGGCCCTCGATTGACGTTGTGGTGGACGCGATAGCCGGTGTACACCTCGACGTGGCCATCGTCGTGCGTGACCGGGAAGTTGACGGTCAGCTCGCGCTTCGGCACCCGCAGCACCTTGTGCATGCCGGGGTCGAGGTGAAGCCGCTCGGCGGCCGCGTCGAGCTCGGCCTGCGTGGTGGCCCAGATCCCGTTCGGCCGCGTGGCGGCGGGCTTGGAAGTTGCCATCG
>CAYYDA010000207.1:0-3186 GCA_964470495.1 uncultured Steroidobacteraceae bacterium
GCTGCGGCTCTGGTTCGGGCTCCGGCTCTGGTTCGGGCTCCGGCTCTGGTTCGGGCTCCGGCTCCGGTTCGGGCTGCGGGGCGAGCACGGGTTCGGGCTCCGGCTCTGGTTCGGGCTCCGGCTCTGGTTCGGGCTGCGGGGCTAGCACGGGTTCGGGCTCGTCGACGATCAGGGGCCATGGGTCCGCCGTGGCTGCACCCCACCCCCCACCGACGGGCGCCGGCGCGGCCGTCGTTGGATCGCCCGATATCCCCGGCTCTGCGGGCCAGTCCGCTGGGGACTCCGATCGCCACGGCAGCGCAGCCCGCCGCGGCTCGACGGCGACATCGTCATCGGCCGGCCACGGGTCACGCGCGGGGATCCAGGCCTCGGCAGCAGGATCGTCGCGCTGCGGCCAATCCTCAGGCGATGGGGCCGAGGAGGCGGGAACAGGAGAGGGCGGCGCGGATGCTTCGACGTCGTCGTCGCTATCCCAGGATTCCGCCCAGGGGTCGCTGACCGGAGGCTCCGGCTCTCCGCGCACATAGTCGCCGTCGGGAGCCTCGGCCGACGGCCACTCCCCCCAAGCGGACGTCGGCTGCGTGGTGCGCTCGGCCCAGGGATCGTCGGCGGACCACGGGTCCTCGACGCGTGGTCGCGCGACGTCGTTGGGATCCTCGGCCGCCGACGCGTCATCGCGGTCTTGCGACGGTGGCCGATCCCAGCGGCCGCTCACTCGCGAAGACCGCCCGGTATACGGCTCACGCTCGCATCATAACGAAGGCCCACCACGACCACGCCGGCAATGACCAGCACCGTCCCGATGAGCAGCCGCGCGTCCATCTGCTCGTTGAGGAGCAGCACACCAATGGCGACGCCGACCACGGGGAAGATGTAGGTCACCATGGTCGTGAGGGTGGCACCGATGGTCTCGATCAGGAAGAAGAACAGGACGTAGGCGACGAATGCGCCGAGAACGCCCAACCACGCAACCGCCACCAGCGTCTCAAGCTCGACGGGGACGATGACGCCGCCGTCGACGATGAGCGCCAGCACCCACATGAAGAGCGCGGCAAACACGAGCGTCCCACCCGCGACGACGTAGCGGTGGTTGAGGCCGATGCGGTGACGCGCGTACGACGCGCCGACGCCGTATGAGAACGCGGCCAGGACGACGGCGAGCGCGCCGATGAGCCCTGACGCATCGGCCCGCAGCGACAGCTCACGAGTGGTGAGGATCGCGGCGCCGATGAATCCGAGGACGAGCCCTCCCACCCGCAGCGCAGTCACCGGCTCGGTGCGGAGCGCCAGCCCCGCGATGACGAGGCTGAAGATCGGCGTGAGCGAATTCAGCACGGCCGCGGTACCGGAGTCGACGAACTGCTGCGCCCAGCTGATGAGGAAGATGGGGATCGCGGCGTTGACGGCCCCGAGCACGGCCAACGCAATCCATGCGCCCGCGTCACGCGGCCACGGGATCCTTAGGAACGCGAGCAACGCGACCATTCCGACGGCCCCGAGCGTCATGCGCCAGGCGACCAGCGTCGCAGGGGGGATCTCCTCGACCGCGATCTTGATCCAGGCGAACGATGAGCCCCAGATCAGGCCGAGCAGCACGAAGGCAGCCGGAATCAGCCACCGGGGACGATCGGACATCCGCCAAGGCTAGCGTAAGCGTCCGGCCCACGCTCCCAGCCGAGCGGTCAGTCGGAGGCAGCCCACATGACGAGGCCGATCGCCAGGACGCCCCATACCAGGCCCACGAAGGCAGCGGTGCCCTCCGGTCCCTCTCCCCCGACCGTGGGCATCGCGGCATTGATGACGGCGAGGCCCACCACCATGTACCCGAGCCACAGGACAAAGGTGACGGCGGCGATGATCCCGCGCCTGTTTCGATCTCGAACCATGCTGGGGCGGATGCTAGCAGACCAAGGTCAGCCGGTCGCCGCGAGGCGGGCGCGCTCCGGGACGCGGTGGAAGAGGGCCCCGTCGGCACGTCCCTCGAGCATGCGCAGCTTGGCCGCCGCCACAAGCCCGATTGTCACCTCGTGCCCGTCGTCGGCGTCGTCCGCAACCCGACGCATGGTCATGGTGCCGATGTGCTCCGCGACCTCCACGACCTCGAAGGCGTTCCCTGGTCGAACACCGTTCTCCTGGAGGAAGGTCAGCAGCCGCGCGTCCTCCTCTGCCTCCTCGGTGACGCGCAGGATCGTCACGGTCGACCCGGCCCCCGCAGCCGAGAGCGCAAGCCCGGCAGGGCGGTCGGGCGTATGGCCGTCACGCGGAATCGGGTTGCCGTGCGGGCAGGTCGGCGGGCGGCCCAACAGGTCGTCGATGCGGTCTGTGACGCGGTCGCTGAGCGCGTTCTGGAGGTGGTGCGCCTCCTCGTCGGCATCGGCCCAGCCCAGGCCGATGACCTCGGTCAGGAGCCACTCCGAGAGGGCATGACGGCGGAACGTGCGCTCGGCGGCCGTGCGGCCGGCGTCGGTCAGGTTGAGCTGGCGCGTCTCGGACTCGACCGAGAGCAGCCCTTCGCGAACGAGGCGGGTGACCATCTCGGAGACGGTGGCGGGGCTGACGCCCATCCGCTCCGCGAGCCTGGCGGCGATCACCGGCTGCCCCTCGCCATGCATGTAGCGGACGGTCATGAGGTACTCGGCAGCCGCCTCGGTCGGCTCGCCGTGGGTCGCGTGTGCCATGGGACCGATTCTAGAGCGCCGCCGCAGTCGAGCCGCAGGACACGCGCGACACAATCGCCTGCATCGCCGTCGTGCGTGGTGATCAGCACAGAGGTGCACATGACCATGGACCGATACGACCCGCCGCACCGGCCGTCGCCGAACGCGCCGGATCGACCGGATGAGCCGCCGTGGCAGCGCCTTCCGGCGGGCGGGCGCTCGGATCCACCGGGGGGTGATCCGAGCAGGCGGTTGCTCGTGGGGTTGGGCCCGGATCGCTGATTGCCACGTCGCTATCCCCCGGCACGGTGGGACCCGTCCGGCTATCGGCCCGGAGTGGGCCATCTGGCCCCTTCGTCCTACAGCCGATCACCATGGCAGGCTGCTGAACAGCGCCGTCAGTCCTCGCCCTTGCCGGACTGGTCGCGGATGGCGTTGACGACATTCGCGTCGGCGAGGGTCGTAACGTCGCCCAGGTTGCGCTGCTCGGCGATGTCGCGCAGCAGCCGGCGCATGATCTTGCCCGAGC
>CAYYDA010000208.1:0-3143 GCA_964470495.1 uncultured Steroidobacteraceae bacterium
ACTTCGAGGGCGGCTGCTACGCCAAGACGATCCGCCTGTCGCCGATGTACGAGCCCGACATCTTCGCCACCACCCGCCGCTTCGGCACGATTCTCGAGAACGTCGACCTCGACGAGCGGACCCGAGAGCTCGACCTGGACTCGGATCGTCTGACCGAGAACACGCGCGGCGCCTACCCGCTCGAGTTCATCGGCAACGCCGATCCAACCGGCATGACCGGGCACCCACGCAACGTCGTTTTCCTGACCGCCGATGCATTCGGCATCCTCCCGCCGATCAGCCGTCTGACCCGCGAACAGGCGCAGTACCACTTCATCAGCGGGTACACCGCGAAGCTGGCCGGCACGGAGATCGGCGTCACCGAGCCGAAGGCCACCTTCTCGGCCGGCTTCGGTGCGCCCTTCCTGCCGCGCCATCCCGGCGCATACGCCGCCATGCTCGCCGAACGCCTCGAGCGCCACGACGCGCCGGTGTGGCTGGTGAACACCGGATGGACCGGCGGCCCGTACGGGGTGGGTCAGCGCATGCCGATCGACCACACCCGCACCATGGTCCGCGCGGCGTTGAGCGGGGTCCTGAACGACGTGCCTTACGAGACCGATCCGGTCTTCGGCGTCGAGGTGCCGGCGGCCGTGCCCGGGATTCCGCCCGAGATCCTCCGGCCGCGCGACACATGGGCGGATGCGGCGGCATACGACGCCAAGGCGCGCGACCTGGCCGCCATGTTCGCCGAGAACTTCGAGGACTACGCCGACGGCGTGTCCGACGCGGTTCGGAGCGCCGGCCCGCGGGTCGAGGCCCGTTCGTCGAGCCCGCGAGGCACGCCCGTGGCGGACGACGCCCCCACCGACTGAGCCTCCGGCGTCAGGAAGACGGACCGAAGAACAGGTCGACCCACTGCTCGAGCAGCGGCTCGGGCGGCTCGAGTGCAGCGGCCAGCTCTGCGGGGAGCGGTTCCTCGGCGCCAGGCGGGATGATCAGGGCCTGCTCCCCGGGCGCCCCGAGATTCGCCAAGCGTCGAGCCTCGGCACTGATGTAGGCGGGGCTCCGCAGGTAGTCGAGCTCGCGCTGCAGCTCAATGTTCTGGGCGTCGACCGCGGCGATCTCCGCCTCGATGGCGGCGGCGCGCTGGCCGATCTCCCAGTTGGCGTACACCTGCCGCCCGAACTGCACGGCCAGCAGCACCCCGATGATGACGACGACGACCATCCATGCCATCCCGCCGCGCGATGCCGGCAGGCGCCAGCGCGGCCGCGGCGATGCAGGTCGTGGCGCGTCGGCGGGCAGCTCGATGCCGGTCATATGTGGAAAAGTCTACCCGACGTTATCCACCGTCCACCCGCCATCACGGCCTCGACGCGCAGGTCGCCGTCAAGGACCACCAGATCTGCCTTCTTACCGGGCTCAATCGAGCCGACCCGATTGCCGATGCCGAGGATGCGGGCCGGAGTCGTCGAGGCAGCCTCAACCGCTGCGCCGATGGGTACGCCAAGCTCGTGGACGGCTCGGGCCAACGCCCGGTCCATGGTGAGCGTGCTCCCCGCCAGCGTGTCGCCATCGACCAACCTCGGCGCGCCGTCCCGAACCTGAATCTCGCCGGCCCCGAGCCGATGGCGTCCCCCGGCCGCACCCGCTAAGGCCGTGGCATCGGTCACGAGCGCGACGCGACCCCGCGCCGCGGCGAACGCGAGGCGTGCGGATGCGTCGTGCAGGTGGATGCCGTCGTTGATGAGCTCGAAGGCGATGTCGGGGCGCTCGAGCGCTGCACCGGCCAGCCCGGGATCGCGGTGGTGCCAGGGCCGCATGCCGTTGAAGAGGTGGGTCACGAGGCTGGCGCCGGCATCGAAGGCAGCCATCGCCTCGGCGTGATCGGCGTCCGAGTGGCCGATGGCAGCCACGCCGCCGGCCGCGACCACCCGGCGCACGAGGTCGAGGCCGCCGGGCAGCTCGGAGGCGACGGTCACCACGCGCAATGCGCCATCGGCCGCCGCCAGGAGCCGATCGAAGGTGGGCCCATCGGGCGCAAGCAGATGACGCGCGCCATGGGCACCGGCGCGGGCCGGGTTGAGGAACGGGCCCTCGAGGTGCGCGCCGACGATCGTGCCCGTCCCAGCAAGCGACGCCACCGCACGCAGCGCCGCCATCGTCTCGTCGAGCGGTGCGGTGACGATGCTGACGAGGGTCCGCGTCGTCCCGTGCGCAAGGTGGAACGTCGCGGCGGCCAGGATCTCGTCCGGATCCGCCGACTGCATCGAGTGGCCACCGCCGCCGTGCACGTGCAGGTCGATGAAGCCCGGGACCACGAACCGGCCCTCCAGGCTCCACCGCTCGTCGTCCGCGGGCGCGCTCTCCCCGCCGACCGCTGAGATCAGGCCGCCCTCGATGTGAATCCAGCCCGGATCGAGAACCCCGGCGGGGGCGACGACGCGGGCATCGGTCAGGTGCATGCGGGCATTGTGCCCGCGCTCGCGACAGCAGAGCTGTCGCATCGGCTCATGAGGATTGGAACACCTGTGCTATGTTTCCGAACCGAACGCATGTTCGGTTCGAGAGAACAGGGAGCCTGGAGGAGCCGTTGCTGACCGCACCACCAAGCAATGCCGACGAGGCGATCGCCGCCCTCCTGGCCAGCTCCGAGTTCGCGCCGCTCGTCGCCGCGCACCGCGAGCTGGAGCCCAGGCCGCCCCGTCACGCGCCGTGGCCCGACGGGATCGATCCACGTGTCGTGGCCGCTCTGCGCGCGCGGGGAATCGACGCCCCGTACACGCACCAGGCGGCGGCCTACGCGGCTGCGGCCGCGCACAGGAACCTGGTCGTCGTAACGCCGACCGCATCGGGCAAGACGCTCTGCTACAACCTGCCGGTCCTCGACGCCGTCGCGAAGGATGGGGCGGCCCGCGCGCTCTACCTGTTCCCCACCAAGGCGCTCGCCGCCGACCAGCTGGTCGAGCTGCGCGCGCTGGCGAACGCGGCGGAGATCGGCCTCAAGACGCACACCTACGATGGCGACACGCCGGCCAACGTGCGCTCGGTCGTGCGGGCCGCCGGCCAGGTGGTCATCACCAACCCGGACATGCTCCATGCGGCAATCCTTCCGCACCACACGAAGTGGTTCAAGCTGTTCGAGAACCTCCAGTACGTCG
>CAYYDA010000209.1:0-3118 GCA_964470495.1 uncultured Steroidobacteraceae bacterium
CGGTGGCGCCGAACTCGGGCGACATGTTGCTGATGGTGGCCCGATCGGCCAGGCCGAGGCGCGTCAGCCCGGGGCCGTAGAACTCGACGAACTTGCCGACGACGCCGTGACGGCGAAGCATCTCGGTCACGTACAGCACGAGGTCGGTCGCGGTGCCGCCGGAGGGAAGGGCGCCGTCCAGGCGGAAACCGACCACGATCGGCATCGGCTGGTAGAGCGGCTGGCCAAGCAGCGCGGCCTCCGCCTCGATTCCGCCGACGCCCCATCCGACGACGCCCAGGCCGTTGATCATGGTGGTGTGCGAGTCGGTGCCCACCAGCGTGTCGGGGAGGAGCACGCCGTCGCGCTCGGCAACGACGTCGGCGAGGTACTCCAGGTTGACCTGGTGCACGATGCCGGTCCCGGGCGGCACGACGCGGAAGTCGTCGAACCCCTGCTGCGCCCAGCGCAGGAGCGCGTAGCGCTCGCCGTTGCGCTCGTACTCGCGGTCCACGTTGATGAGGAATGCGGCGGCCGTGCCGAATTCGTCGACCTGGACGGAGTGGTCGATGACGAGGTCGGCGGGCACGAGCGGGTTGATCCTGGCCGGGTCCCCGCCCATCTCGGCCATCGCGTCGCGCATCGCGGCGAGATCGACGACGCACGGCACGCCGGTGAAGTCCTGGAGGATGACCCGAGCCGGCATGAACGGCAGCTCCGCCTCGGCTGGCTGCGTCGGGTCCCACGCCGCCAGGGCACGAACGTCGTCGGCGCTCACGAGGTCGGGCTGGGTGGCCGTCCCGCGCAGCATGTTCTCGAGCAGCACCTTGACGGTGTACGGGAGATGCTCGAGATCGGGCGCCCCGGCCGCGTCGAGCCGGTAGTAGTCGTACGAGCGGTCGCCGACGCGAAGGGTGTCGCGGGCATTCGCGGGATCGGATGGATGAGACGTCACGGTCGCCTCCTTTCGGGCCGCGCCCCGCCTCGGAGGAAGGGGCGGCATCGGTCGAAGTTCGGCGCCGGACGGGTGCGCCCGTCCCGGGTCGAGTGAGACTGAAGTATACCGCCGCTTGCGGCGCTGCTACCCGGACCGAGCGATGGCCTGGAGGGCGAGCACCGCGACGTCGATCGGATCCCGTCCGGACGCGACCGGGACGCGGACCTGGTTCGAGGCTGTGTCCGGGCGCAGCCCCGCGACCTGGAGCGCGACGCTCACGGCTGCGCGGTCCGGAAGCCGACCCCACTTCAGGGTCACCTGCCGCTCCTCGGCCCGGACCTCCGGCACGCCGGCAGCCTCGGCTGCCAGGCGAACGCGCACGGCGGTGAACAGCCCTTCGACAGCCCCGGGGATCGGTCCGTACCTGTCGCGCAGGTCGGTGCGCAGCGCATCGGCATCGGCATCGGAGCGGACGCGCGCGAAGCGCCGGTAGGCCTCGAGCTTGGCGCCCGAGTCGGCGACGTAGTCGTCCGGCAGGTACGCGGAGCCGGGCAGGTCGAGCCGGATCGGTGACGGCTCCGGCGCCGGGCGACGGCCGCGCAGCATGTCGACCGCCTCGGCCAGCATGCGGGTGTACATCTCGAACCCGACGGCGGCCATGAAGCCGTGCTGCTCGGCGCCCAGGATGTTGCCGGCGCCGCGGATCTCCAGGTCCGACAACGCGATCTGGTAGCCGGCGCCAAGATCAGACGCGCTGAAGATGGCATGCAAGCGCTTGCGGGCGATCTGCGTGAGCGGCATCCCCCGCCGGTGCAGCAGGTACGCGTGCGCACGGCGGTCGGATCGGCCGACGCGTCCGCGCAGCTGGTAGAGCTGCGCCAGGCCGAACGTGTCGGCGCGCACGATGACGATGGTGTTCGCGTTCGGGATGTCGAGGCCCGACTCGATGATGGTCGTGCACACCAGCACGTCGGAGCGCCCGTCGCTGAAGTCGAGCATCACCCGCTCCAGCATGCCTTCTCCCATCTGACCGTGACCGATGGAGACCCTCGCATGGGGCACCAGGCGACGAACTCGTTCCGCGGCCGCCTCGATCGTCTCGACCCGGTTGTGGACGTAGAAGGCCTGTCCGCCGCGGTCGAGCTCGCGGCTGATCGCGTCGCGCACCAGCCCGTCGTCGTCCTCGGCGATCCGCGTCTGGATCGGGAGGCGCGCCTCCGGCGGCGTCTCGATCACCGACAGGTCGCGGATGCCGACCAGGCTCAGGTGGAGGGTGCGGGGGATGGGGGTGGCCGACAGGGTCAGCACGTCCACCTCGCGGCGCATCGACTTGATCGTCTCCTTGTGCGAGACCCCGAACCGCTGCTCCTCGTCGACGACCAGCAGCCCCAGGTCGGCGAAGCGGATGTCCTTTGACAGGATCCGATGCGTCCCGATCAGCACGTCGACCGTCCCGTCGGCAACGCCTTCCACGATCCGCTCCTGCTCCTTGCGGCCGACGAATCGGCTCAGCATGGCGACGCGCATCGGGAACGCGGCAAGCCGCCGCTCGAAGGTCTGGAAATGCTGCTGCGCCAGGACCGTCGTCGGCACCAGCACAGCCACCTGCTTGCCGTCCTGCACCGCCTTGAAGGCGGCGCGCAGGGCGACCTCGGTCTTGCCGTAGCCGACGTCACCGACCACCAGGCGGTCCATCGGCCTGCGGCGGAGCATGTCGGCCTTGACTTCCTCGATGCTCCGCGCCTGGTCCGGCGTTTCGGTGTACGGGAAGCTCTCCTCGAGCTCGCGCTGCCATGTCGTGTCCGATGAGAACGCGAAGCCCGGAGCCGATTCGCGCGCCGCGTAGATCTCGATCAGCTCGCGCGCCAGGTCGCCCACGGCGCGGCGCACGCGCGTCTTCGTCCGCTCCCAGTCGGTCCCGCCCAGCTTCGACAGGCCCGGCGCCGGTCCGCCCGCGTAGCGCGTGATGCGGCCGATCTGCTCCGCCGGCAGGAAGATCTTGTCCGTGCCGGCGAAGTCGAGCTGCAGGTACTCCTTGACGTCCTCGCCGAAGGTGCGTTGCGTCATCCCCACGTAGCGCGCGATGCCATGGTCGACGTGGACCACGTGGTCGCCGGGCGCCAGCTTGCCGATGAGGTCGCGCGTCACGACGCGCTTGCCGCTCGTCAGCCGGCGCACCCGGGTCGCCCCGAAGAGCTCCTT